>CATJNN010000254.1 GCA_949742185.1 uncultured Clostridia bacterium
ATTTGCCGTAATGCTTGATAGTGTTAAAATAGCTGTGATTATATATGTACTAAATTTCTTCATACGGTTATATGAAAAGTTCCGATAATCCTAATCAGTGGATTATTGATGAGGACGCGGCAGAAGTTGTCAAAAAGATTTTTCATCTTTGCTTGGAGGGTTACGGACCGGCACAAATAGCAAAACAGCTTCAGACTGACAAAATTATCATTCCGTTTGTACATTGGAAACAGTCGGGAATAATAAATATTTCAAAGGATATTGATAATCCGTATAAGTGGTCGGCTGATACTGTTTCGGGCATTTTAGAAAAGCAAGAATATATAGGCGATACAGTGAATTTCAAAACACATAAGCAATCGTATAAATCAAAAAAGAAAATCAATAATCCGAAAGAACAGCATTTAATATTTGAGAATACTCACGAACCGATTATTGATGTTGATACTTGGGAAAAGGTACAAGAGTTAAGAAAGAACAGGCAAAACAAATATGTTCTCTGGAATAGCTTATTGTGCTGATTGCGGCGAGAAATTATATTACTGTACCACTAAATATTTTGAAAGCCGGCAAGACCATTTTGTATGTTCAACCTCACGAAAGAAAGGTGTTGAAGTATGCGGAAGCCATTTTATTCGGGCGGTTATTCTTGAAGAAGGTGTGCTGGCACATTTGAAAGTGGTAATTGAATTTATTGAGCTTTACGAAGATACATTCAGAGAAATTATGGGATTACAGCATAAGGCGATTATCAAAAAAGAATTGGCTTCAAAAAGAAAAACTATGACAAAGTCGGAAAATCGTATAAAAGAATTAGACCGATTATTCACTTCAATTTATGAGGACAAAACAAGCGGCGTTTTAACAGAAAACCGATTTAAAATGCTTGCCGAACAATATGAGCAGGAGCAAGAGGAATTAAAAGAAAAGGTCAAAATTCTGTCTGATGAAATCGAACAGCAAGAGCAGGAAAGTAACAATGTTGAAAGATTTATCGCAAAAGTACATAAATATTTTGATTTACAGGAATTAACACCAGATGTTTTAAATGATTTGGTAAAGCGTGTTGAAGTCTATGCGCCAGAGAAAATAAATGGCAGACGGACACAAAGAATTGATATTTATTATGATTTTGTCGGCTTGCTGCCGATGTCATTATTACAAAGTAAAATGAATAACAGCATAGCCTGAACTATGCTGTTATTCAAAAAATTGTTGTTTACTGTCTTAACAGTGTCGCCCATCAAGAGATTTTTTTGTGCATTTTGAGAAATAAGGCTATTTTGATACATCTTATATTTTTGTCCAGTTGAAAACATAGAGCATATTGATATATAGATTATAGATATTCCAATGTGTTTTTTAACAATTATTTTATAAGCCAGTCGAGTACATTGATTTGTTTAATTCCGTTATGGGAAGTAAGCGGCTCGTTATCCATTGTCAGCAAATATTTCGGGTTATGGTCGGAGATGCTATCAAGCGGTTTTAATTCCCGTTCCAGCACACTATCATCCATAACGCTGTACGCCACCTGATAATATTCTTCTCCCTCTTCTCCGATTGCAATAAAATCAACTTCCGTATTGCCTACTTTACCAACGTGAACCTCATATCCTCTGCGCAAGAGTTCCAGATAGACAACATTTTCAAGAATATGTCCCCTATCCGCTTTTTTTGTTCCCAACAGATAGTATCGAAGCCCGATATCAACCGCATAATACTTGCCGCCAGTCGCTAAATACTGCTTTCCTTTTATATCATATCGTTCCGCCTTATATAAAATAAAGCTGTCAATCAATGTTTGCAAATACACCTCTACAGTATTCACCGAAATTTTATTGCCGCCTGATGAGAGAGAATTTGCTATTTTCGTAGCCGAGACAGGATTTCCGATATTGTCAAACATAAACCGCAAGATGTTTCTCAAACTTGGAACATCTGATATCTTTTTACGTGAAACAATATCTTTGAGCACTACCGATGTATAGATGCCATCAAGATACATTTCAATTTCTTTTTTTGTAGATAACTCTAATGCATACGGAAATGAACTGTTTGTAATATAATTTGTATATTTTCTCTGTAAATCCTGTGTCCCCCCGCTCGCTGCAACGTACTCCTTAAAAGACAGGGGCAGCATCTTTATTTCAACATACCTGCCGGACAGAAGCGTTGCAAGTTCCCCAGAAAGAAGATAAGCATTAGAACCTGTGATATATAAATCTAAGTTTTTCTTTATAAATAATCCATCGCAAGCTTTTTGAAATTCAGAGACATTCTGAACTTCATCAAGAAAAACATAGTTCATTTTATCTGGCTGCAAACGCTCGTTCACATAATCGTATAGCTGCATATATTCTTTCAAGTCATGAAACTCCGGATCTTCAAGATTGATCGATATAATCTGACCGTCCTCTATCCCATGTTTTTTCAGATAATCGCAGTACAATTCAAACAACGTGGATTTACCACAGCGACGTATTCCGGTAACAACCTTTATCAGCTGTTTATCTTTAAAACTTTTCAGCTGTTCTAAATATTCTTTTCTTTGAATCATGGCAAGCACCTCCATGCAGTTATTTTAACATACAAAAGCATTTTTGTCAAGTTTGTTGACTTGGTTTAACAAACTTGACAAATTGTTTGCGTTTGTTCATTCTATATTATATTGTATTTGCGATAATTTTATACAGTTGAGAAATTTATTGTTTTATAGAAAAGTATAGATACAAAATCTTGTGGGTTGTAGTTTTGCTCTATCCACAAGTCTTTTTAATGAATAAAATGAAAATATTTTAATCCGTTAAGAAGATTGCTAGTCATTATTGTTGCTTTGGATTTCATTATATAAAACTCCTAAATCTCGAATCTTAGATTCGATTTCCTGCCGAAAAGCCCGTATATTTGTTTTAGGTAATGGAACGTAAAAATCGCTTCCTAACACCGGTTGCATATTAAATGCTAAAAACCCATTGTATTCATCTATAAGTATGGTGAATTCTATTATTTTATCTAATAACGGTTCATTGCTATCCTCAAATTCACGCATCGTGTTCTTTATTTTTAATACAAAATCATCAACATCATCGGCTAAATCCATTAAAAGACGATTCGCTGAATCGTTTTGTAAAAAGTCTAAAATGTTATGTTTTTTTACTGCTTGATTAAATATTTTGAGCATACGTTCTTTGGGTGACTCTATCCATGTGAATCCAAGAATTTCGTAAAATTGTTTTAATAAGCTTAAATAAAACGCCGAAGCATCTGCGGGATTACAGTCTATAACTCCCGAATCTTCCAATGTTCGAAACGCTTCTAAAAGTATCTGCCACGAATCAGCAGTTTTGTCTTCAAAATATTTAATAAAACCCGCTTTATCAATGTTGCTTTGCGGAAAATACTCTGTGGGTTGAGCCACTTTGTTTCTTGTAAACCATTTCTTTACTGTATCGGATTTAATTGCAAGCGGAGAGCCCGCCGCCCGATAAATATCTATTACAAGATTTTCACGTGTACAATCAAAAACCTTAGTATCATTTATTGTTTTAAAAAAGTCAGCAAATGTCATCTCTCAATTTCTCCTTTTGTCCCCTCCATGTCCCATATCTGTCCCTTGCTGATTTGCAACGGATCCCTTTACAATATGAATAGCACCGGACAATGTGTAATTCACATTATAACACATCTACGCATTGTTTTCAAGTGCAGAACGATAAGGGGCAAAGGAGGTGAGTTGTCCTAAAAACATTATGAAGAAGGGGTGATATTAAGAAATAGCTATACAAAAAAATTTAAATTTAATGAGCATAAAGGAGGCAATTGTTATTTTACAAATTAATTCATTTGATGAAGATATATTTGATGAAGAATATAAATTCAGCACAAAGAAAAAGAAGAAGAAACATAAAAAAGATAATGTGATTCCGTACAATGCAGGGATGGTTATAGCTGACGCACATCAATTGATGCGAAATACTGCTTTCCTTCGTGGTAATGTGATACCCGACTGGATGCATTTGGATTTACGTCAGGATGGCGGATTCCATTTTGGTTTAGAACTGAGCGCAGACAGTTCTTACATCGGAAAGCCACAGGATAAAGACGGTCATATTCTGGTAATTGGAGGTCCGGGAAGCGGTAAGACCCACAGCATTGTCATTCCAACACTCTATACCTGGCAAGGGCATACGGTTATTTTTGATATCAAGACAAGGGGGAATTTACTGGAGAATTGCAGGAAAGCGAGTCGCTATACAGATAAAAAATTAATTATTTTTAGTCCGGCACAAAAAAATGGATTGCATTATGATCCTTTTGCCTTTCTCGATTCGGACGATCCAAACAACCTTCCGCGCAATGCAAAGGATTTGGCGCTTGCATTACTTCCGTTATCGAAGTCAGCAAGGGATATCGTATGGACCAAAGCTGCACAGAACCTATTAACTGCCGCAATTATCCACTTTCATGGCTTAGGTGCTACATTTAGTGAAACGATGACCGCAGTTCAGTATTATTCTGCAAAGCAATTAATCGATGAAATCAACAGTGGCACAAACATGGCTGCAAAGCTTTTTATCGGTAAACTGAAAGATTTGAAGAAAAGCACTTTGGCTAATATTGATATGGATTTGACGGATCTTGCTATTTTGGCTGCGGATTCCGCTTTTTGCGGTGCAAGAGATACCGACATACTGGATTGGAGCATTTTAAACATATCGGAAAAACCTGTTATGATTGTACTGAGTTTGCCGGAGGAAAATCTTGACGTATGGGAGCCTATGGTCAAATTGATGTTCAACCAAATGACAAGAACACTCCAGCGCCGAGCGGACAAATATAGTGCAATGGGAGAGGATCTTCTGCCTGTTCTCGTTATGTGTGAAGAATTCGCAGCGCTCGGAGAATTACCATTGATACACAGAGGACTATCTACTTTGCGTGACCGAGGTGTTACTTTTTGTTTAGTAGTACAGTCCTTTGCACAATTGGATTTGATTTACGATGCCGCAACCCGAAGAGCAATTGTAGACTCTTGTGCATTCAAAGCTATTCTACACGCCTCTGACCCAGAATGTCAGCGGTATTTAAGCGACATGATAGGCACTTGGCTTGCACCCCGAAGAAGTTTTAATATGGGATATAATCCTGCTGCTGCGGAAATAACCAATTATAATCTTCAATTCAGCGAATCCCAGGCTCCGATTTTATATCCGCATTGGCTCAACAATTTAGGCGACGATATGGTACTTATCACCCCAAACGGATTCTGCATGGTTAAAAAGAACCTTCATTTTTCAAGGCGAATCAATCTATTCTTAACACCACGCTTGGGCTGCAATTATTAATGAAATGAGGGAAACGCTATAATGACACTTTCTGAACGTATTGAAAAAGATCTTCAAAGATTAAGGGAACTCACACAGAATCAGCAGTCGGAAGCTTCTCAGGTTCAAACTAGCAAAGCATCCGTTTCCTCTGACGTTGCCACAAGGCGCCAATTTATTTTTGGCGAATATTTTATGAAATTCGCGGATAGATACCCTTGCTTTCAGCGGCTTCAACCGCAAGAAACGGAGGCTCAAAATTGTATCGAATTCACTCCGGTTGAACGCTTTTTATCGTTGCTAGAATCTGATTCAGAATATATGGATAATCTTATCGCAAAACTGGAACTGGATTTACCTTAATCGAAATGTGTATTACACGGTTACACATTAACTAAAATAACACTAAAAGGAGGGATCAAATGTCGATATATCGTTTATGTGAAAGCCATATTTGTCGCCCACAATCTGCTTTGAATGCGGCTGCTTACCGTAGCGGAGAATGTCTGGAATACGCAGGAAAGATTTTTGATTATACATGGCGAAACGATGTGATTTGCGCTGAGATTATGTTGCCTGCAGATGCGCCGCAAGAATTTTTAGACCGCCAAACTCTTTGGAGCGCTGCCGAGAAAGCGGAAGACGCATCTACCAGGCGAAAAACCGCACGGACGGCTCATGAAATTTTGATATCCTTGCCCGGAGAATTAACTTTTGACACCTCAATCATTATAGCCAAAGAATTTATAAAAAATTGTTTCGTTTCTAAGGGAATGTGCGCGGATTTTGCAGTTCATGATGGCAATGGTAAAGAAAGAGACAGTCACGATACTGAAATGTCGGAAATCGCACCACACAATCCACATTGTCATATTATGCTGACAACTCGCCATGTGAGTTCTGAAGGATTTAGCAAATACAAGGCGCGCGAATGGGAAAGTTGGAATAATTCCACTCTTTTGCTTCAGTGGCGTGAGGAATGGCGAGAGATACTCAACAGGACATTAGAGCGCAAAGGGTTTAATCGAGTTCCAGAACAAAATCGCAATATTAATCGCAAGCCCCGTGACGATAAGAGAGGAAAATGCCGCGAACGTATTTAAAGGTTTCGTTGCTCTACAATTCAGAATAGTATGATTATGAGATTTACTTGTATATTCTAATGAAAAGGAGGTATAAAATGGAAAATAAAATTTTGAAACTTGAACGTGTTGCGGTCGAATGCCACTCCACATTCAGAACACTTATCAAAACACAGCACGGGCGCATGTTATATCTGGAATTGCAGTTATCGGGTAATGATTGCTTAATTACAGAATGTTTTTATACAGACCGCAATCAAGGGAAAACCGGCGCAAAAAGACGCAACGCAAAACCATTGAATCTTCGAACACTTCAGTTTGATTTGGATGCACTTTTAACCGTTCTAAAAACGGAGCTTGACAGTAGCTTCTACAGTGTGGAGTTTATCGAAACGGACACTGCTGAATTGTCGGTTGAGAAATATATCGAGGAACGGTCTAACAGCGAAAATAAAAAATATCGCTTTTTGATTATGATTGGCGAAGGCGAACAAATAAATGGCCTTCCAAGCAAGCTGGTTACACGAATAAAAAACAAGCTTCATCGCTCCATATTCGTTGAATTGGCGTACTATCGGGACGGGATGGGTGTTGTAAAGCAGTGTTATTACTATGATCGCAGCTATAAACGGCAAGATATTCAAATCACACCGCCTCAGCTGGTCAGCTGTTTCTTTCAATATGAGCGTGGCGCGATTTTAAACCTGTTTAACCATGAGCTGTGCTGCGACTTAAATCGCATGATTGTCATATCGGACAATAAGATCGACATATATAAGAATAAGACCCCGCTTTGCGGCTGTATATAAGGGAAGGAGGTACTGTTATGATGCAAACCTATGAGGCGTATCATGCCAATGATATTAGTATCGTCACATATACAGATATCAGTAACCGAACACATATTGTCAGACATTATGTTCTTGAAAATGATGATACGTCTGATCAAAAAGAAAAACTCTTTGAACGTTTGGCAGATATTTTTACCCATACACAAAGGCGTATGAAAGCATAAAAACAACATGATGATTATTTCATAGGAAGGAGGTGTGCCAAATGGCGATTGCTCTGTATGCCCGACAATCTGTAGAAAGAGAAAACAGTATCAGCTGCGAAACCCAAATTGAATATTGTAAATCCATGCTCAAACCGGATGAGCGAGAAGAAAAAATTTTAACCTTTGTTGACAATGGCTATTCGGGCGGAAATATCAATCGTGACGGCTTTCAGAAGATGCTCAAACAAATAGAACAGGGCAAGATCTCCAAGGTGATTGTCTACAAGCTCGACCGTATCAGCCGGTCACTAAGCGACTTTGTGAATATACTGCAAACCTTTAAGAACCATCAGGTAGAGTTTGTTTATTCCCAGGAGGCGTTTGACACATCTTCCCCCTATGGCGAGTTAATTGTAAAAATATTGATGGTATTTGCGGAATTTGAGCGAACTTCAATTATCAATCGTATCACCCAAGCCTATGCACATCGGAGCGAGATGGGGTTTTATATGGGCGGTAGAAAACCATATGGATTTGAACTGGTTCCCACCGTTATCAACAATATCAAGACAAAAAAGCTGAATCCCATTCCATCAGAGGTAACGCAGTTGCAATACATATTCGAAATCTACGCGCAGGAAAATGTTTCTTTAAGGCGGCTACTAAACATACTGATTGCTGAAGACATCAAGCCCTTAAACGGTGGCAGTGGCTGGACGACGGCAAAGCTTTCAACGATTTTGAAAAACCCGATTTATGTCAAGGCGGATTCAGACGTATATGAATATTATGAGCGGCACGGTGTACAGATGACAATGGACGTCAAGCTGTTTACAGGTGAATACGGCGCACAGTTGTATGGGCATACCAAGCATGACCCTAAAAATCCGGACTGGTCTGATATGAAGCTGGTGCTGCTGACTCACGCTGGTATTATTGAATCAGATATCTGGCTCAAATGTCAGAGAAAGCTGGAGCAAAACAAACAAATCGGCAACAGTGTCAGCAATAAAACCAGTTGGCTTGCCGGAAAGATTATCTGCGAAAAATGCGGTCATACTATGACGACAATCAAAGGTAAAATCAACAAAGATGGTACAAGACGCCGATATTTCAACTGTACGGGCAGATCCCATAAGAAAAGCTGCACCGGTCCCAGAGGAACGATTTATGCCGAGGATTTAGAGAACATGGTATACGGCTGTATTTCAGACAAACTGGCAGAATTAAAAACAACAAAGAACAAACCCACAGTGAAGCATTCATCGGAGCTGAATGACTTGAAGCTGGAAATCAAGAAAATTGAAAGGGATGAAAAACAGCTTATGGATACCATGCTGTTGGGCGGATTTAATGAGGATTTGCTAAAACTGGCAAACCAAAAGGCAACACAGCTCAAAAAAGACAGAATGGTTGTCCTGGAAAAAATCGAAGCGCTGAAAAGCCGGGAGGATGAGACCGAGGTTGTCATCAATTTAGCCAACCGTTGGAAGACGGCGGATTACACCAAAAAGAAAGAAGTGGCGATGCTCCTGATACATAAAATTATAATCAGCGAAAACGGTGATACAAAAATCATCTGGAATATTTGAAACTGCCGGGAGGTAATGAACCCCGGCAGTTTTTTGTAAAGCGAAAACCATGTAATAGTCGCATGGATAAAAAGAGGTTGACCGATGAGGAAAAACATAGCCACAAAACCGTTTTTTTGTTGTTTTGTGTACATATATTTACGCCTTTGGGGGGCTAAGAATATGTCCGCATTACCTTGCCATTCAATTCAACTTCTCTTTTATAATAGCCAAACTCCGTTTCCTTAAATTGTCCTCAGAAAAGCCGGCAACAATCTTCTGCATTGTCTCAGAACTCCAGTAGATTTTCAATTGTTCTTTTGCACGAGTAATTGCGGTATAGAAAATACCGTGTGTGATTTTCTCTGCATTGCTACTTGGGATAATGATCTTAACCGATTGGTATTCCAATCCCTGGGCTTTATGAATGGAGACTGCATAGGCCAGTTGAAATGGCACTATTGTCCTCTCTCGGTTGTCTTCAGATATTTCATCCTCATACGCAAATACATCAAATCGTATGCGTGTTCCTTCTTCAATTGTGTCAACAAACTCTAAGTGATCATTTTTGCAGTCGCTTTCTGTCAACGGAATGGCAACATCTACTGTAAATGTAATTTTTTCTTTGAGTTTGTTAATGTGAATAATACGTCCTTTTAGGTTGTTATAAAGCAAGGAAAACCTATTTGTATCATTAAATAATATGGGATCTCCGACCTTATATTTCCAATCCCCCCAAGTGATAGCTGTCTCTGGGTTCGCATTCTGAAAATAGCTGTTTATATTATTCAAACCGAATTTTCCATCATAGTTCAGACAAAGAATCACCTCATCTTTTATCTCGCAATTGAATATATTTTCTCCTATATTTTCAGAAAACGGTCCATCGATTACAAGTTTCTCTGTTATTAATGCGCCTTTACAGCGCACTTCTTGCCACAGGTCAATGAGGCACTGATCCTCAGTACGCCATGTACTCAGTAACTCAATACTCGAGCCCTGAGATTGAACGAGATCCTTAGCATAAGAGAACCAATTCCCAAACTCAATGGACTCTATTTGATAAATATCGCCAGCAAGAACTAAAAATGTATCTGGTCGTGTCTTTTCAAGAAACGTCATCATGGTGCGGTTATCAATCGTACTACATTCATCTACAAAAATAATGTCATAGTCCGGAAGATTTACTCGCTTAGTAAAGCTATCTAGACTAACAAAACCTACATCTGAACCTGGATTTTCAATCCTTCTTTTCAAGTTTTGTAATGCCGTATGTGTTTTGGTAAGGAAAAGCTTCCGACGACCAACCATCATTGTTGAAATCATGTTGATAAGTGTTGTCTTTCCAGTACCAGCAGCTCCGTAAATGAGAAGTACTCTGGAATTTACAAAAGCATACTTGAGAGCTTCTTCTTTCTTTAAATCTGAAAACACAATTTCGCTTTGCTTTAGATATTTTTCATTAAATTCTTTTTGCCCTTTATTAGAAATATGAGATAACTCCAAAAGTTTTTTCAAAATGAAGAGCGTTGATTTTTCATAAGAATCAATGTACGCCATATTATCTTTTATGGTGATACCATAGCCCTTTCCTATTTCCCAAGGATCTAATTGCTCATTATATTTTTGAATTGAAGAGATAGTCAAATTTGCATCAATATCACAGTATATTTCTCCTGTTTCCTGAATTACATTTATAATCGACCAATATGGAATAACAGTATCTGTTTTTTCTCTTTCGACAACACTTGCTAAATATCTTGCTTGGCTAATCGCATTGGTCTTGCTGCCAACTAAATTGGAGATAAGCGGATTACGTTCAAATGGCACGCACTTACGTGATAAATACAAATCTTCACATTTCCATTGCGAACTGAATTGCGAAGGCATAACACGTTCCAGTAACTCCTCCCGCAGATTCAGCAATAAATAGCGAACAGTGTATCTGCCATATTTCTCGGATTCCACAGCGTAGTTATCTCTCAGCTTTTGCAATACCTCCTTAAAATAGTTGCTATTGGAATGTTGGTAAATTTCTTCAAGGATACCAGAAAACTTTACTTCACGAAGGTCAACCATTTCCAGAAAATTCATACCGGTTCTTGTAAGAAAATGCATTAGGGAATCGTATTCACCGTAGTTAGACGAAAGCTTAATTGGCAGTTTCAATATCTTTCCCAGTTTATTTAAGCATCTTGGATCTATAGAAACTTTCCATACAGTAATGATCTTGATTTCCGTATCAATTCCCCACAAGTTTATAGTCGCAGGCACATACTCAATTTGGACGGAATAGCTGGTAGAAATATTTTGCTGCGTATACGCTGTAATTCGATTATACTTTGATGCATAAATACCGGCTTGTTGTAGAGTTACTTCAAAATATCGCTCTGTTCCGATATAGAACGGCGTCTTTTTCTGAACATAAAATCTTGTAGCACTGCGACGTGTTGATTCGAATTTTGCAGAGTTAAATGCATCCGCTACCAGTCTATAATATTGCTTATCCAATTCATCTGTTCCAGTATACTCAAGAAATTTTTCCAAATTCTTGAGCACTGAAATTCCATAACTCTCCTGAAGTGATTTTCGGATTTGCCACATAAAGTTATAATATTTTAGCATTAGTCTTTCTGACTGACCATCGTCGGGAATTCGCCGTCCAATATATTGCAAGCCACGATAGAAATTGCCTAAATATTTAGTTTCGATATTCAAAAAAGAGTGTTCCCAAGCAAATGCAATACTTGGATGTTGATGTCCATTATGCATAGCATTTAGCGAAAGAGCCGAAACACACAAATCATCCAACCTTGTCAAGATTCGTTTGGATACATTATCTCTGTTCTTATTGAGGACATCCAAACGCTCAATGCTATCCGTAATTTCTTCATCACAAATTTGAATGATACGTTTTACCTCTTCTTCAGAGTATGTATCTCGTTTCAGATGATTTACAAAAGAATGGCGCTCAACAATTTCCTCTAATCGTTTGCAAAATGTCAGCACACTTTCTTCATCATTTAATATTTCTTCTTCTGGTTGAAAACTAATTGTTATACTGTCTTTCGTAAAATCTATTGAATTAAGAAAAGCGACAGACATATACCTCCAAAAAACTCTCTCACTGCCTCTGTCGGTCGGATTAAGTACTACGAATAGGATTCCAGGATCAAATGATACCTCATTACAGATGAATGCAGGGAAAGCAAGATCTTTCAAGGAATATTTGATAACTCCATCACTTTCTCTGTAATTGTGTGTACCTTTTATTTGAACATAAAAAGTTCGTTTTGGTCGGCGTGATACATCTGGATCAGGAACAAACTCAAAGGTTCCGTCGTGGTTGGGCCATTTATCATCCGAAGCGAAGGTAGTGTTTATTCTTCCACCCGAACGAAGAAATGTTTCTAAAACCGAGACAGCAGCTCGATCATCATCAGATCGCTCTGTGTGGGTCTTAATGTGTCTTTCAATCTTTTCTTTTGACTGATCAAGCATTGTTTTCCCTCTTTTCTTGAAAATGCCTATAATTAGATTAATTTATTTCCCATTTCATCCGAGGCAAATAAACTAATACCAGCGCTCGCATGCGCTGTAAATTATGCCATCAGAAATGCTACATATTTTAATGGACGGATATGCAACTACTTTGACTAATATCACCAGGCCTGTATTTTTTCAAACATTTTTTGCATTTCCTCATATTTTCGCACAATCATCCTTCGTGCACAGGTTGTCAAATAGCAAATCTATTTCTTATTTCTCCATTTTTAGCTTGTTTCAAAATCGTCATTATACAGTTTCTCAATTATACTTGATTTTGGGTGGATTGTCAATAGCGTGTATAATCTTGAGTTTCCCCATTTTGTATAATATATACTGATTTATGTTTTACCAAGAATTGGGTAATCTTACTTTTTGAAAATGCATTTCAGTGCCTATCACATTTGATAGGAGTTATTTTTTATTTGTGGTTTGTAACCAGAAAAATTCTGAAAAAGGTTTGTTTTTTTTGGAGGCATGTTGCAGTTATATAGTGAGGAGATTTGTAAGAAATTTTTCCAGCAGAGTTCCCAATGGCATTTTCCAATAAGAACAAGTGAAGAAGTTTTTCAGATTAGTGTGTGCATTTTCCGTCCCCTTGTGCGAATAAGTGAAAGAAATTTCTGAATAGTTAGTTTTTATTGTTAAATCGTAAAAACTATCATTTTATTTTAGCTTTTGTGTAAAGTATGATATCTATAGCCTGAGGTATTTTCAATAAAAAATGCCTTGAAATAGTTCACAAAAAATCTAAACGGCATACACAGTATTTCAACAGGATATTGCAGGGAAAATCTACTTAAATCAGTATGGTTCGCTTCACCAAATCTCTGGAAATGCACCACCTCACGCTGACGGAGGAATTTTATAACTTCATTAACATCAGGGTCATCAGATACGCGCAGGATGTTGTCATAAACAGCACGTGCCTTTTGTTCTGCTACAATCACGCAAGAACAAAGTTTATATCTTGACCGCCAAAAAGCCGCATAACCAAGCCATTTTTGACTTTTGAAAAACTGTGCGCGGTTTTTGTATGGTGCAATTTCACAAGAACAACATTCTTTAAAAATATAGTAAAAATGCTGTGTTTTTCTTCAGAAATTCCAATGTATTTCTATAGGTACATCTCTTGTTTTGGGTATTCGTTTACCAACAGATATGTAGTCTACCAATGTTTCGACAGTTTCACGGTTAAGGTGTTCCAAATTAGTGTACTGTTCAATAATTTCTCGGCGATTATCGCCGTTTTTTAGTTTTTCCTCTAATTCGGACAACTGTTTTTCACCGTCTGCCACTGTACGCTCCAAACGCTCCTTATCGGCTGTAAAATCCTTTGTCAGCGCGATAAAATCACTTTCTGTTATAATTCCTTTAGCTTTATCTACATAAGTATCACGAATACATTTTGAGTATTCCTCGATTTTCTTTTTGTAGATAGCTATATCGGAAATCAAGCGTTTTTTCTGTTCCTCAATATTGCTTGCAAACTCAATATTACGCTCCAATTCATCTTTGTCAAGGTATTCGGCAGACAAACGCTTTAATTCGTCAATAACCATTTTTTCTAATCGTTCAACCGAGATGAAAGAACCTGTGCAAGCGTCCTTTGCAACGTGTTTATTCGCGCATTGCAAATAATACTTGCCCTTGCTTTTACTTGAACGCATAACATAACCGCAATGAGCGCATTTTGCCTTTCTCGCAAACAGTCCAATCGTACCCACAGAGAAAGGCTTGGTGCGTTCCTTAACCATTGCTTGCACTCTGTTCCATAAGTCCATATCTATAATAGGCTCGTGCGTTCCGTTGACAACATACCATTGTTCACGCGGGCGCGGCTTATTCTGCTTAGTCTTATAAGATATGCTCCCATACTTGCCTTGTACCATATTTCCAATATAAATTTCATTCGTCAACATATCGGAAATAGCAAAATATTTCCACAGAGTACTGTTTCGGCTTTTGGGTTGCTGATACCTTAAACCCTTTAAGCGTTTATACTCTGTCGGGTTGGGTATTCCTTTGTCATTTAGCATACGCGCAATAGCAGTCTTGCCATAGCCTTGCGAAAACAAAGTAAATACTTCTCTGACTACTTCGGCGGCTTCCTCATCAATAATCAAATGACCTTTATTGTCGGGATCTTTCTTATATCCGTAAAGCGCAAACGCTCCAATATGGAAACCGTTTTGCCGTCTGCTCGTCAAAACACTTTTAATGTTTTCGGACATATCCTCTAAGTACCACTCGTTTACAAGACCGTTTATTTGCCTTGACTTTTTATTTCCCTTATTATCAGTATCGGCATTGTCAACAATGCTTACAAATCTGATATCCCAAATCGGGAAAAGTCCGTGTATGTACTTCTCGACTAATTCAAGCTCACGCGTAAAACGTGATTGAGTTTTGCATAATACAATATTAAATTTTTTCTGCTCCGCGTCCTGAAGCAGACGATTAAATTCGGGACGTTTTCTGTCCGCTCCCGTGTAATCA
Organism: uncultured Clostridia bacterium; assembly: GCA_949742185.1. Lineage (GTDB taxonomy): Bacteria > Bacillota > Clostridia > UBA1381 > UBA1381 > CATJNN01. The sequence goes on from CATJNN010000254.1 coordinate 15,023, forward strand.
TCATCACTGTAAATATTGTAGAGTTCCCACCCCTGTTCCATTGCATATTGCAAAAGCATAGTTTTTTGATTTTGTATGCTCTTGCTATCGTCGGTTTCAAATTGTTTGTCTCTATCTTCTTCGGATAAGCGGCAATAAATAGCTACTTTTTTCATTTATCATATCTCCTTTGAGATAGGACAAACCGTTTCTGTATGTATTATATCATAAAGAAAAAAATTTGTCATTATTTATCACCTAATTTCACCGATTTATTTTTTTCTGATAAATTTATCAGTTCAATCCATTTTCTCGTGAATTGGGTTGTTGTTGTAAAGTTTGTTCCGTTCTTAAAAACGCTCTTGCAAATTGCATTTTCTGTCATTGTTAAAACCTCCTCACAATAAACTGATATATTATATGAGTTGTGGCAAGTCCGTTATTTCTTGGCTTTATTATATTGACGGTAATTTATAATATTTTTGACTTCGCCCACCTCGTCTGTGATGGAAATTGTTTTTTCATATATCTGCGGCGCATTGCCTATAATCTCCTGTGCCTTTTCCTCTGTGGTCGTAAATATTATCGGACGTTTTATTTTGCGTGAAGTACGGTACATCTTGAAGTTTGCTGGGTACATCGCAAGCCTTGCGCCCTTTATAATAGCTTTTTTCTGCTTTTTACCTTGCTTGTCAGTTGTTTCTACTTCGCATATATTTTTACCTTTTGTTATGCCCGCATTTAATGCTTCGGGTAATTCCATATCACCTAAATATGCTGTAAGATACAATCCTACATTGTCTATTCCCTTTAGGCTCTGCGTCTTAGTAAAACCTTGCTTCCATATTCTAGCCATATCTTCATTTGGAATGAATGGTGCTTTTGTAGGAAAGCAAAATAAGCAATGTAGATGCCATACCGATTTTGCGGTTGGTTCTGCTGCTATTAAATATTCCGCTTTTGGGTGTCCCTGTTTGTTCAGATAATAACAGAATCTTTGCCAAAATCTGCGATAGTCCTCATAAAGCCGCACAGTATTGTCTGTCGTAATATTCTCCGCATACGTCAGAGTAACCCATAGGGCATTGTTCGGGTTTGTAAGGTTACAATTTATTAATTCGCGCAACCTCGCTAAACTTTGCGCCACACTTGCCTTGTCATTTATTCTGCTTTCCTTGTGCTGAAAATTCTTGATTTCACCTGTTCTTTTATCCACATAAGCATCAGCCGATAGCTTCTCAATAGGACAGCCGACAGGCTTGTAACGCATATATCTGACCTCTATAATATTTCCGCATTGTTTAACGGTAACAAATGTGTCTGGCGAACTCGGTCTTATGTCCTCAATTCTGTTGATATTCATAAAATATCAAGTTAATGCGCCTACTGCGTAGGCGGGCGG
>CATJNN010000255.1 GCA_949742185.1 uncultured Clostridia bacterium
CTGATAAAATACGCTTTCATATGCCCACATTATATTTACCTCTTTTCTTTTTTATATTTCTATTTTATCATATTCCCGAAAAAAAAGAAAGCAAATATAAAAGTTAAAAAAAGGAAAAAGTTTATTGTTTGCGATAATTATTGAATATGTTTGTTCATCATATTCTGCGCGCACTCAAAAAGCCGTGTTAAACACGGCTTTTATGTATTATGCAGATAAAAAATATGAACTTTTGGAACAATACTTTTTTATCAACTCTAATGCCTGACCATATTGTTCGCCGTTATCAAAAAATAATTTTTCTTCCTGATATTCTGCAGCGGAGGCGGAATTTTCTTTGTATTTGATTACAAGTGAGACTCCTACGGCTACGTTTTGCCTAACGTGCGTTGTGCTTGTTGAATAATGAACGCGCGTTTTTTCCTCTTTTCCATAGATTGATTCTATGTCGTCAACTCTTATAAACCGACAGTTTAAATCCTTGAAAAATATCCAGTAATCGTTGCCGGCAATAAATCGGGACGGATATTTGTCAAATTCGACATTAAGAAAATTCAGCTCTCCATAGCTGCGCGTATCCATTTGACGTAAAAATTTGTCTGTATCTTTGTCAGATTTAAAAAATTCGGTCATGGCCGTTTCATAGGAAGCGCGCGCCTTTTTTACAGAAGTTGTTTTTCCCTGAAGCCAATAGCACAACCATATAAATAAAGCAAAAGCGCATCCCACGGGAAAATGTATTTTAAGAATTGTAAAGATATCGGCTTTTACGCAGAATCCCAGCACAACCATTCCGATAATACTTACAGCCATCCAAAGCGGTATTTTTTTATTGAGCTTGCCGTTAAATTTTTTAAAGATATCAGAAAACTCTTTTATCTCACTGTTTAACCACATGTTTAAACGTTGGTCCATACTTTATTCCTCCCATTTATATGTATTAATGAGCCTGTTTTATTAATTGTAACATAAAGATAAATGTATTTCAAGAAAAACGTTTAAGAGCGTCATTTATTTCATATCTCCGGTATATGATTCATAATTTTTCATTTGCAATAAACTTAATAAGTTTCGTTTTATTAGGCTCCGCGCGGATATGGGGGGGTGTTGTTTGTTCGTTCTGATAATTTTAATTTCTGCCGTTATTTTTATACATTTGAAAAATTCAGTGTTCATGCGTTTTTTTAATTTAGAAATTTTATATTTCTTGCGTTGCTGGGCGACATAATACATAAAAAAGCAAATCGCTCAAAATGAAACGATTTGCTTTTTTTATCTTGCCCGATAAAATGTTTTATAGTCTTATGATAGTTACAGTAATAAGCATTTTTGTGTATGGGCTGCAGATAATAATTAATTTCCGCCCGGTCCGTCGCGGCGTTCTCGTGTGTCGGGAACTTCAAGCTTGCCTTTTATGTCGCTGGGTTTTACATTTTTTGAATCTGTGCGGGATTTTTTTTGACTATCATTTTTATTCACAATGCGTCACTCCTTTACAGATAGCTTTCGCATATTTTAAAATTTTATGCATTAAACGAAACGGTTACAAATCCTTCAAGCGCAGACCATTCGTCAACCGTGCCCTGCTTTATTGCTAAATCAAGCTCGCAAACAGCGCATACGCGGTTTATCAGAAATTCTTTTGAAAAACCGTTTGCTCCGCGCACATATTTTTGAGCTATAAACGGAGGAACTCCCAATCTTTTCGCTATTTCAGCATACGGCGCTCCCTCGTCGGCAAGAATTTTTGCGTACAGCATTTTATCAAAGGTGGAAAACAGAAGATACAGAATCCGAAACGCAGGTTCCTTCATGGTTTTTAAGTCTTCAAGTATTGAAAGAGCTTTATCGGCGTTTCTTTCCATTATTCCGTCTGTCATTTCAAACACCCGCACGTTAACGGATTTTGATACCACTCTGTCCATTTCTGCCTGCGTTATAACTTCGCCGCTGTAGCTGATAAGCTTATCAAGCTCGTTTTGCACATAATGAAGCCCGTCATCGCAAAGGGTTATAAGATATTGCGCGTCCTCGCGGCGGATTTGCTTGCGTGCGTCCATAACATAGCGGCAAATCCAATCGACGAGGTCTCCGTCTGAAAGGTATGCGCATTCAACTGCCAGTCCATATTTTACCGCGGCTTTATACGCCGCGCTGCGTTTGTCAATTTCTTTTTCTCGTATTATAAGCAGAGTGTGCTCCGGAAGGTCGGCAAAGCGTTTTTTTAAATAGTCCGACATTTCAGGCGTACATTTTTTAAAAAATCCTGTGTTCACAAGTTCGACAACGCGTTTTTCCGCCATAACCGGATATTCCTCAATCGCACCGTCAAGCTCGTCCGGAGTGTGTTCCGCACCTTCAAACTTTGTGTAGTTAAAGTCTCTCATGGGGTCTGGCGGGAGCGATACGCGAAGCCGCCGTATATAGTCGTCCTTGAGATATTCTTCGTCGCCGAAGAAAAAATACAGTCCGCCTATTGTTTTGTCTTTTATATGTTTTCGCAGTTCTGTCAAGCCGCTGTTTTTTGCCGCCATGTTACCTCCCGTATTTAAATCCGCGCACATACTGCACGCCGTTTTTTTCGACTGTAAATATAATATCACCGCATTGGTCGGTGCGCAAGACTTTTGCGTTAATTTCAGAATATTTTTTAAGGCAGTCTTTTGTCGGCATGCCATAATTGTTATTTTCACCCACACCTATAACGGCGTATTCGGGAGATACGGTTTTCACAAAATTCTCGCTGCTCGATTTTGCCGAGCCATGGTGAGGAACTTTAAGTACATCGTATTTATGCGCAAGATTTCGGGCTGTAAGTTTTTTCTCCGCCGTCTCTGTTATATCTCCTGTGAATAAAGCCGAAAATTCGCCGTAGGTCACTTCAGCCACGAGCGAGGTGTCATTTGCGTCTCTGCTGTCTAAGTCTGCGATGTTGGGATAGATAATATGTATTTTTAGTCCGGATTTGAAATCAACCGTTGTTTCTCTGTTGATATACATAATTTCCGTGCTGTTTTCCTGCGCGGCAGATTCAAGCATTAAGCGGTATTCATCGTCAGGCGTGCAGTCCGGCATGATAAGCGTTTTCACGCGCATTTCTTTTACCGCTTCAATAATACCTTCGCAGTGGTCTTTGTGGTAATGCGATACGATTGCTATATCAATATTATAAAATCCGGATTTTTCCAGATACGGCAAAAACACATATCGTCCGACATTATAATCGGAATAAGGAGAACCGCCTCCGCCGTCAATCAGAACTGTATCACGGAACGGGACATGGAGAACTGCTGCATCGCCCTGCCCGACATTCACAAAAATCATTTGCAATGTTCCGAGGGTTGCAGCATTAATTATTAAAATTGACAGAGCAAGCCCCGTTGAGACTGCTCGCAAAAGAGAGGCTTTTATTGTTTTCCATTGTCCGTCCATAGCGAGCTTTATCAGAGCCAGAAGCAGATAAAACATGACGATAAAATATATTGACGGCTGTCCGGCGCGTAAAAATGAAAACGGCAGTGAATGTATAAGGCGCGGTATTTTATCCATAAGCAAGAGAATAAGAGCCTGAGTTTCTGCGAATATCGGCGCGCCTCCCAAGACGGAGGTCATAAGAAATACAATCGGAGATACGGTAAGCAGCGCGAGTATAAGCGGGACAAAGAAAAGCGTGCATAAGATTGTGTATGCAGCCGAGCCGCCAAAGAAATACATGGACAAAGGCAGAGTACCGACTGTGAGTATAAGAGATACCGCAAGTATACGCCGTATCGCGGCGTTGCGTATAAACGTCATATATCGCTGAAGTCTCGGCAGAAATATATGAATAAGAATAGTGCATGACACGGACAGAATAAATCCACCGTCAAACAGGCACATTGGTTCAAAAAGAGCGATAATCAAAATTGCGCCCGCAAGTATTGCGGGGAAATACTCGTTTCCTGCGGCTCTGCGGCGGTGAATTGTGAGCAGCATAATAAGCGGCAGTTTTACAAATGTGGGGCTTGTGCCATTTATGAGAATGTATATCACAAGTATGGAGCATAGCAAAAAATCGCGCACACGGTTATTGACTGGCAATATTGCAAATAAAGCGGCCATAATCATATTTATTATAATAATGTGCAGAAAAGGTGTGTATAAAAGCCGCTTTGCTCCGGATTCGTCAAGAATTTTATTGTATTCTTCATCAAATTGCGTTTTATCGCCGATAAGCACAGCTTTAAGTATTGCGCCGGCGCGGTCTGAGTAGTGGACGTCGATAAAGGCTGACGTGCTGTCGGCAAGTTTATTTGTCAATGCGCGCAGAGATACGGGAAAGTATTTTGTATTCCATTCGCTTGTTTTAAGCGCGGACATGCGAAAAAATATACCGCGTGTTTTATAGTATGTCTGTGTATCTGATGAATTGCTGTTCATTTTATCGGCAAATTCCTCTAAGAAACCCTCTGCGGTAATGGTGTCGCCATAGTTGTATTTTTCGGAAGAAGATATTCTTATGCGGTCTCGTGTTTTTATTGTTTCTCCGTGATATGATATTTCGCGTAAATCTATTATGTAGTAGTATTGCGGCGGCTTGTCTTCCGAAGTATTGTATGAGGTCGGAAGCTCGTTTATTCTGCCGCGCACTGTTATGTAGCGGTCAAGATATGCCGCGCTGTCGGTAAAATCTATATTTGAGGCAAGCATATAATTTGCCGCGCCAAGCAGAAATGCGGCAATAAATATTAAATAACGGCGAACGCTGTATTTTTTTATAAACCCGCGCAAAATTAACAGTATAAATAATGATACTGCAAAAATCAACAAAGAAAAATACGGAATATAATCTGAAGTTATAATCCCAAGCAGATACCCTGCCGTAATCCATA
>CATJNN010000256.1 GCA_949742185.1 uncultured Clostridia bacterium
AAGAAACGGGCGCAAAGAAAGCGGCAGGAGGCACGAGAGCTTGCCCGCTATGCGGTCAAGGTTTCAATCGCCTCCTGCACTTCCGGCATGCTCCCGATATTTGTTCGTGTTCTATGACAGTTATCTCTCGGATTGCTATTTTATTTCTTGTTCTAATTATTAATTTTTATAAAAAAGTCCTTATATGGGCGGAATATATATTTTTTTATATTAAAATAATCTTAAATATAAACTTGTGTACTATAATGGACAAATGTTTATTATATAATGCAGACAATCGGCAAATTTTGGCTTATAATTAAAACATAATTTATGGTATTTACAATTTAATTTGTGCGGGAGATGCGGAGCAATGGGCAAAAAATCGGTCTTATTTCAAAATGTAGACAGACTGGTCGATTTAGGTATTGCCATTGCGTCCGTTAGAAAAATGAAAGGACTTTCGCAGGAGGAACTGGCTGAAAAAGCGCATATAAGCCGGTCATATTTAAGTGATATAGAGAACCCCAATTCTGTTCGTAAATTTTCCATTCAAACGCTATTTAATATAGTGGATGCATTAGACGTTAGCGCGGATGATTTATTAAAAACAAAAATATCGGATATATATTAAAATTACGCGTACGGAGAATATTATGAAAAGACAAAATCTTATAACCGCGGCGATATTGTCGCTTGTTGTTTTAGCGTCGGGTTGTGAATTCAGCGTTAATCTGAATTCAAACGCGTCTCTGTCGCCGTCCCCGACAATAATCGCGTCGCCGACAGCGGAGCCTACTCCCGAACCGACGCCGGAGCCTGCGCAGACCTCCAAGTCCGCCGCGGCAAAAACGCAGAATAACAGCGCGGCGGTTTACCGAACGGAAACAGGCAGCAAATATCACAGAGCGAGCTGCCATCATTTGAAATACAGCAAAATAAAGACGACTATTAAAAGCGCGAAAGCGAGAGGGCTGTCCCCATGCAAGGTTTGCAGTCCGCCGCGATAAGACACATATCTAAACATTGATGAAAACACCGCCGATTGGCGGTGTTTTTTACAGCGATTTTCACGAAATTGGAAAACGACTTTACAAAAATGTAAATTTGTCGTATAATTAGAGTGTTTATTAGACGGGTATATAGAGATAGGTGGGGTTATATGAAAATTTCAACCGACGAAAAATATCTGCCGGTATATAAGGCTCTGGCAAGCGACGTGCGCTTAAACATTATAAAACTTTTGTCCGGTCAGACTATGAATATTAAGGATTTGGCTGAAAAGCTTAATTTAAGCAGCGCCATTGTCACAATGCATATTAAAAAACTTGAGCAGTCGGGGATTATCCGCTGCGAAACCTTGAATATAAACGGCGGAAGACAGAAGCTGTGCAGTCTGGAAACAGATTACATTGAAATTGTTTTTCCTAATGAATCCGATAATGAAAGCCGCCGCTATCATTTTGATTTGCCGGTAGGTCAGTATACGAAAATTTCGGTGAAGCCGACATGCGGAATAGCGTCGGACGAGCATATTATAGGTCAGCTCGACAGTCCGCATTCATTTCTTGAGCCTGACAGAATGAACGCGCAGATTTTGTGGTTTACAGAGGGCTATGTGGAGTATATGCTGCCGAATTATTTTATAAAGGGACAAAAACCTGAGTGTATAAATGTTTCTATGGAGATAAGCTCGGAATATCCGGGAACAAAAGAAGACTGGCCGAGCGAAATTACGTTCTCGCTTGCTGAAAAGGAGATTGGGCGATGGATTAGCCCCGGAGATTTTGGGGCGAGTGCCGGAAACTTAAATCCGCCGTGGTGGGAGGCTAATTTAAACCAATACGGGCTTTTAAAGATGTTAAGTATAGGTCGTGACGGTACATTTATCGACGGTCAGAAAATTTCTGACATTGTGATTGACGATATTGATTTATCTGTTGAAAAAATAAAGCTGAGAATAGCCGTTAAGGAAGACGCGCGTTATAAAGGCGGAGTCACGTTGTTTGGCAGGGGCTTTGGAAATTACGACCAGAATATTTTAGTCGATATGTATTATACCGACGAGCAGATATAGGAAAGGAAGTTTTGAGAATGATAAAAACTGCAGTGCTGGGAGCGACAGGTTATGCGGGTATTGAGCTTGTGCGGCTTTTGTCGAACCATCCGGAGGCGGAGCTTGAGCTTCTCGGCTCAAAAAGTTATGCAGGGCAGAAAATAAGCGAGGTATATCAGAGTTTTGAGCATATTTTAGAGAAGGAATGCTCGGAGGTCGATTTGAATAAAGCGGCCAAATGCGACGTTGCGTTCACGGCGCTGCCGCACGGGGCTTCCAAAAGCGTTATACCGTCGTTGCTGGAACGCGGCTTAAAGGTTATTGACCTCAGCGGGGATTATCGTTATGACAGCGCGGAGGTTTACGAGCGATGGTATGGTGAAAAGCACTCTTCGCCGGAGCTTTTAGAGGAGTCGGTGTATGGTTTGTGTGAGCTTTACCGCGATAAGGTAAAACAGGCGCGGCTGATAGGCAATCCAGGCTGTTACACAACCTGCTCGATATTAGGCGCGTATCCGTTGCTGAAATCGGGTATAGGGAATGCGGAGAATGTGATTGTTGACGCTAAATCCGGAGTTACGGGAGCCGGACGCGGTTTAGGGCTTGCATATCATTTCTGCGAATGCACCGAAAATACAAAGGCGTATAAAATCGCCACGCACAGACATACGTCGGAGATTGAGCAGGAATTGTCGCACGCGGCGGGAAAGGATGTTATGATTTCATTTACGCCGCATTTAATTCCGCAGAAGCGGGGAATATTATCTACTATTTACATAAATCTTAATAAACCATCCACAACTGAGGAAATAACGCAGATATATAAGGACTTTTATAAGGACGAGTTTTTTGTGCGCGTGAAAGACGCGGGAAATTTGCCGGAGACGAAACACGTTGCAGGTTCAAACTTTGTTGATATTGGAGTTTGCGTGGACGAGAGGTTACAGCGCGCCGTTGTTGTGTCCGCTATTGATAATATTGTTAAGGGCGCGGCGGGGCAGGCTGTGCAGAATATGAATATCATGTTTGGGCTTGATGAAAAGACCGGACTTAAAAACGCAGGATTTTATTTATAGATTTTTTCAGACGGCGGAGATTTAAAATCTTGTTATAAAGGAGTATAGAAATGACGGATAGTGAAGAATTGAGAATGCAGGAGCTTATTGGGAAAGCGGGAATACTGATTGACGCTTTGCCGTATATTCAGAAATTTGCGGGAAAGACTGTGGTTATAAAATACGGCGGTAACGCCATGGTAAACGAGGAGCTTAAAAATTCGGTTATGCAGGATATTACGCTGCTCAAATTTATAGGCTTGAAGCCGATTGTCGTGCACGGAGGCGGGCCTGATATTTCAGCCGCGCTTGATAAGTTTAATATAAAGTCTGAGTTTGTGAACGGGCTGCGCGTTACTAATAAGGAGACCATGAGCGTTGCGCAGATGGTGCTTGTAGGGAAGACCAATAAGCAGATTGTATCAATGCTTAATTGCAAGGGCGGAAAGGCCGTCGGGCTTTGCGGCATAGACGGCGGTTTTATTAAGTGTAAAAAGCATTACGCCGAGATTGAGGGCGAGCGCAAGGATATTGGTTATGTCGGAGATATTATAAAAATCAATCCGCATATTCTTGATTATATAGCGGGAGACGAATATATTCCTGTGGTTGCGCCTATAGGAATGGACGAGGACGGAAACAGCTATAATATTAACGCGGACACAGTCGCGGCGGCTGTCGCGGCGGCTGTCCATGCGGAGAAGCTGATTTTACTCACAGACGTTGAGGGCGTTAAGGATGAAAACGACAGCATAGTGTATGAAGCGGGGTACGAAGAGATTCATCATATGCTTGATACAAATGTTATACGGGGCGGAATGATACCAAAAGTGTTAGGTTGTCTTGACGCTATATCGAGCGGCGTTAAAGGCGTGCATATTATTGACGGACGTATACCGCATTGTCTGCTTTTGGAGATATTCACGAAAACGGGTATTGGGACGCTGATTAAGAGCGAGAGCTATTAAAATACAAAAGATTGGAGAGAAAACTATGAGAATGTCGAATTTACTTATGCCGACGCTGCGCGAGGTGCCTGCGGAGGCTGAAATAACAAGCCATCGGCTTATGCTGCGCGCAGGGCTTATCCGCAAGCTTGCGGCCGGCATTTATTCATATTTGCCGCTTGGCCTGAGGTCGCTGAAGAAAATAGAGCAAATAGTGCGCGAAGAGATGGACAGAGCGGGCGCGCAGGAGCTTTTGATGTCTGCGCTTTTGCCGGCTGAGGCGTATCAGGCTTCCGGACGCTGGGAGGTGTTCGGCGACAGCATGTTTCGATTGAAGGACCGCGGCGGGCGGGATTTCTGTCTCGGACCGACGCATGAGGAACTATTCACGCAGACTGTTATAGATAACGTGCGTTCATATAAAGAATTTCCGATGACGCTTTATCAGATACAGACTAAGTACCGCGACGAGGGGCGTCCGCGTTTCGGACTTATGCGCACGCGCGAATTCACTATGAAAGACGCGTATAGTTTTGATTTGTCAGAGGAAGGGCTTGATAAATCATATAAAAAAATGTATGACGCGTATTGTCGTATATTCACTCGTTTGGGTTTGGATTTCACGATAGTAGACGCCGACAGCGGTGCGATGGGCGGAAGCGGCAGTCAGGAGTTTATGGTAAAATCGCCGGTTGGTGAAGATGGGATAGCGTATTGCGACGATTGCGGCTATGCGGCAAACTATGAAAAGGCGCAGTGCATTCCGCAGAAAAAGGAATATCCCGACGGCGAATTAACGCTTGAAAAGGTGCACACGCCAAACGCGCATACGATTGACGAGCTTGTGTCATCGCTTGGAATGGAGCCGCATAATTTTGCAAAAACTATTTTATATAAAGCGGATGATAAATATATTGCGGCTATGGTTCGTGGTGATAGGGAGATAAACGAGGTCAAGCTGAAAAACCTTGTGGGCTGCACAGATGATTTGGAGCTTGCGGATCCTGCCGTTGTGCGCGAGCTGACTCATGCACAGGTGGGATTTGCGGGACCTATAGGCTTGGACGTTCCTGTGTATGCTGATTTAGAGGTTACAGAAATGCGTAATTTCATTGTAGGCGCAAATGAAACAGATTATCATTGGAAAAATGTGAATGTAGGAAGAGATTTTACGCCTGATTTCACCGCCGATATACGATTGATTACGGACGGGGACGTATGTCCGCATTGCGGCAAGCCGATTAAGACGGCGCAGGGAATAGAGGTTGGACATATTTTCAAATTAGGGACTAAATATTCAGACGCGCTCGGCTTGAAAGCCCTTGACGAAAGCGGAGAAGAAAAGACTGTTATAATGGGGTGCTACGGCATAGGCGTGACGCGCTGTATTGCCGCCGTTATTGAGCAGAATTACGACGACAACGGAATTATTTGGCCTGTGTCTGTCGCGCCGTATCATGTGGTGGTGGTTCCGGTTAATCACAAGGATGAAAATCAGGTAAAAATAGCGGAGAAAATATACGGCGAGCTTCAGGCGCGTGGGATTGAAGCGCTCCTTGACGACCGCGAAGAACGCGCGGGAGTGAAATTCAAGGATGCGGATTTGATTGGTATTCCGGTGCGCATTGTCGTTGGAAAGAAATGCGGAGACGGGATTGTTGAGTATAAGCTTCGCAGAGCCGAGAGCGCGGAAGAAAAGACGATTGAAGTCGCAATAGAGGAAGCCGCGGCTTATGTAAAAGAAAATTTATAGAGTGAGAATAGCATAAAGACCGCATAACAGTGCGGTCTTTTGGATTGATAGGCAGTGAAGGAATGGGGGGTTATATTGCAAAAAGAATTTCGGCCTTTAGTCGATAATGCGATAAGAAGCGTTAAGGAATATTTTGGCGAAAGGTTTCTTGCGGCGTATTTGCACGGCAGCCTTAACTATGGAGATGCAGTTCCGAACATATCAGATATGGATTGTTACATTGTTATACGGGACAATTTAAGTGATATTGATAAAAAATGGATAAGTGATACTGAGAATAATCTGCAAAATAAATATCCAATTATTAATGGAATACATTTATCCACGCATGCGTTGGAAGAAGTGAAAAAAGACGCGTATACACGCTTTATGCTAAAATATAACTCCTCGTTATATGACGGTGTTGATATTGTGGAATTTTTCGATACAGAAGAATTCGGAGCAATCAAACCTAATAAAAAATTAGCAAAATCAAGATTGAAGTTTGCCAAGCAATGCTTTGCTGACGCGTTAGATGGCAGACAGCCCGAGTGTACGGGAGAATTGCCTGAGAATACATATTATATTGCTCGAAAGTTTGCAAGATATTTTATAATAATAGAGGGCGCTTATTGGCTTATGTCTATTAATAAATTTAATTCATTTAAAAAAGAACAGGTATTAAAAGATTTAAGAGAAAATTGCTCTGAATTTAGTGATGTACTGGACTTAACAGAAAAAGTTTTGTTAAGCCCCGTTGAAACGAAAATATCTCACGAGGAATTTTTAGATGAAATCAGACCTTTCATGTTAATGATGTTTGAAAGTATATCAAATATATAGAATTTTTACTCTTCCTCTAAAAATTTATATAATAAATAATCGCATATCTTCAGAATACATGTATAGATGTTTTTGAAGATATGCGAAAAAATTAAACATTGTTTCAGGCGCGGCCTCGAAGTTATTCCGAATATTCGCGAACGCGGAATTGTACGCCTGCATCTTTCGCTATACGTCTGCAAGCTTCAATATCTTCTTCGGGTATTGTATCGACTACAGATAATACGACGTTTGGCGTGTATTTTGCAGACTTTTTGGCAAAATCGAGCATTTCATAAAATCCGTCTTCTCCATATTCCGACACGCATATGTCATTGTATTCTTTGGCATTTTTAGCGTTAAGACTTATGGATATTGTATCGACTAAGCCCTGCATGTCGGGAGTCACGTCTCGTCCCGCTATGCGGTTGGCGTGTCCGTTAGTGTTTATGCGGATTTTAACGTCGCTGTCTAAGCGGATTTTTCTGCAAAGTTCCATAACGTCGTCAAATCGCATAAGCGGTTCGCCGTAGCCGCAGAAAATAATCTCACCGTATTTTTTGTAGTCGTTCCGGCAGAGCTCGTCAAACACTTCGTCAACTGTAGGTTCACGGTCAAGCCACAGGTCAAGGCCGTCCACGCCCGAGGGTGTGAAGCGTATGCAGAATTTACATTTGTTTGTACAGCGGTTTGTCATGTTTATATATAGTTTGCCGCCATAGGTATATACGATATTCATTGATGACATAATTAACAGGGCTCCTCCTCAATCATAAAATATTTGTTTTTCTTGCTTCCGTCAAGCCCGAATATTTGCTTAAACCATCCGACGCATTTGTCGTCTCTGTATATATCTACATATACGGATATATATTCGTCCGCACAGTCCGGAAGCGTGTATTCATGAGATACCTTTACGAAATCGAGATTTACATTGTCCCGCTCCAGTGGAAATGTATCAAGAAAACGGGCGGGATTTTCACGTTTATAATCATAAAAGCTATGCCAAAGTTCATCCAATATCTCGTCAAAGATATCGTGTTCGTCATACCATGTTTTCATCTGTTCTTTATTCATATATCCTCCTGTATATTAAAGCATCGAAGTCCGTTCTCAGTGGTTATTTTTTCTATGTCATCACAACTCATATCAAGAATATCGGCAAGCTTTTCAGCCACATAATGAATATATAGAGAGCTGTTGCGCTTGCCGCGGTGCGGTTCGGGTGTGAGATACGGACTGTCGGTTTCAATAAGAATGCGGTCGAGAGGTACGGCTTTTACCGCTTCTGCTGGTCTTACAGATTTTTTGAAAGTGAGCGTGCCGCCGAAAGCCACATACATATTAAGATCCAAAACCTCGCGCACCATTTCTGCGCTGCCGGAATAGCAGTGAAACACTCCTCCGATATCTTCGGCATGATGTTCGCGCAGTATTGAAAGCGTGTCGGCATGCGCGTCGCGGTCGTGTATGATTATAGGAAGCTTAAGCTCGCGGGCAAGGTCGATTTGACGCGCAAACCATTTTTTCTGTATATCGCGCGGCGGGTCGTTATAATAATAGTCAAGCCCGATTTCGCCTATAGCTTTTACTTTCGGGTGCGCGGCGGCTTCGGCAAGAATATCCATGTCCTTTTCAGTGAGTTTTTCCGTCTCGCTCGGATGAACTCCGACCGACGCGTATACAAACGGATAACGCTTGATAAACTCAAATATACGGGGAATATCGTCTGTTGAAGAACAGGAGTTCATAATAAGTCCGACGTTATTCGCGTTCATTGACGATAAAAGCTCATCCGCGTCCTTTGAAAAACGTTCGTCGTCATAGTGTGCATGTGTGTCAAAAAGCATTTTTATCTCCTATAAATAATTTTAGTTTCTGTAATGATTATATCCATTGATATATCGTGCTCCTCGGCGGGGAGTAATTCCATAAGCTGAAAATCGTAGCAGAAGCCTACTTTAACGGCGGACATATCCGCGAGCAGATTGTCGTAATATCCCATGCCAAAGCCAAGGCGATTGCCTGTTTTATCAAACGCAAGCCCGGGAACTGCGATTATATCAATGTCGTTTTTGTCTGAGGCAATTATAAGCTCCGGCTCCGATATGCCGTATGCGCCTTTTTTCAGATTTGCGTTGTCGCCGAGATACGCTAAAGTCAGAGTGTGCGTATCGGTGTTTGAAACAGGAACGGCAATTTTTTTGTTTAAATCCATGCTGTGTATGATGAGCGGCAAAGTGTCGGGTTCTTTAAACGCCGACATATACACCGAAAGCTCACGGGCTTTTTTATATTCTTCAAGCATGATAAAACGACTGATAATATTTTCACTTTTTGCCGAGATTTCCTCAGCGGTGAGAGCGCGCCGCACAGCTTTCATTTTCAGCCGCAGTTCGTTCTTGTTCAATATTGCATCTCCGCCTTTATTTTGTCCGCCGTCTGCTGCCCGGAAAGGCAGGCGGCAATGGCAAAACCGAATTCGCTTGCCGCTCCGGCGCCCTTTGCGGTTATAAATTTTCCGTCAATAACTGTTTTGCAGTCTGCGATGTACGCGCCGCGAAGATATTTTTCATAACCGGGGAAGCACACTGCGCTTCTGCCCTTTAAAAGCCCAAGCTTACCGAGAATGGACGGCGCGGCGCATATAGCGGCGATATATTTATCGTTTTTTGCGGCAAATTCAATTAATTTCATTGCGCTCTCGCTTTCTTCTATATGAACATGACCGGGACCGCCGGGCAGTATCAGCGCTTCCATATCGTCCTCGTTTATGTCGCCGATAAGAATATCCGCTTCAACCGATATATTGTGCGCGCCGGTAACCCGCTTAGAGAAAACGCCCGCGGTTTTTATTTCAATTCCGCACCTGCGCAGAATATCAACGGGAGTCAGCGCTTCAATTTCTTCAAATCCGTCAACCAATAACATATAAACCATAATAATTGTCATAACCTTTCCGCCCACAAAAAATAATTAAAAATTGTAACGCTTTGCCGCGGGCGTACAAGGCGTTAGATATTGATTAATACTTATATGCGTCTTTGTGTCAAGACAGCTTTTTATACTTACATGCCTAGCATATTCACATAGTTTGTGTGCTTATGAAATATTTGAGCCGCCGCCTGAGACGAGCCGGAAATAAGCCCCATACGGGCGGCGTCGTTCATACTTATAAAACCTGTGAATAACTGTGAAAGAGCGGCTATATCGGCCGCGAAGTCAGGAGCGGCTTCCGTTCGGGACACACACTGAGAGCCGACATGAAATACGCCGTTATTTTCAGGAATTGCATTGTCTACAACAGAAACGGTGAACGACGATGCGCAGAACCGAGAGATGACGCCGAGCGCAAGCGGTACGTTTAAAATCCTTGCCGCAGCGAACGGGCAAAGAGTAACGGCGTTTCGGCAGTCGCAGAAATACAGGTGCGTCAGGTCGTTTTCCGCCGCTTTCATTGACACCGATGAAATCTGGTAAGCGTGATTTTTTATAAAGCCGAGCAGTGATTTGTGAGCGTCGGAGTTTATATAGGCATATTCGTAAATATGCATTTTATCGTTATGCAGAAAATATAGCATATAGCCGGCGGCAGTGCCGTTTTGCGTCATGATAACAGCTTTGCCGCCGAAATTTACAATTAAATCTTCTAAAATTATTCGCCAGTCATCAGCGGTGCGCCGTGTATAAGCATTTTTATCAGACATAAAATACTCATATATCATGTTTAGCGTTTCATATTCGGCATGTTCAAGAGAGATAAATGAAAAATCGCCGTTCGCCCGAAAATCGGGCAAATCATTTATCGAGAAATTGTATTGCTTAAACTGATACGCAGTTCCGAAGCCGTATCTGCGGAAGAATGAATAACTGAACGGAACTGTGAAGCATAATACTGTGCCTTTTTCGCGCGCTTTATTCATCATTGACATGAGAGTGCGGGAACCGTAGCCGCGTCTTCTTGCTTCTGGAGATGTTATGAGCGTATTTATATATGCCGATTTGACATATTGCCCGTAAAGCGCAAGCTCGTAAGACTTGTACGATGCGCAGGATATAATATTTCCGTTTTCTTCTATTGCCGAAGTATTTTCAAAATTTATATTATGTGCAATGCACCATTTAAGCTGCGGATTTGTGTAATCCATATGGCTCAGAAGCTTTTGGAGGCGTTTATCATCAGTCTTTGAAAGCGTTTTTATATTCATAATAATAACCGTAGCCTTTCCGCCCACAAATAATTAAAAATTGTAACGCTTCACCGTGGGCGGGCAAGGCGTTACAGGGTGATTAGCACCCACACGTATTTTTGTTTTGTATTCAGAACAAAATATATCGCGGACAATTAATCAATTAAGTTTGTCCTTTTAATCCATAAGCCACCTGCATTTGTTTGCCGTGGCTGTTTTCATAATATCCTTTAGTTTTTCTCTGTCATTAGAATTTAATGCCGATTTTATCAATTCAAGATTGTTTTGCATTTCTGTTATTCGGTCGGATAACGCCTGCTTGTTTTCAAGAAAAAGCTCGCTCCACATCTCTTCGTTTATAATCGCCACGCGCGTGCAGTCTCTTAAAGACCCCGCGCTGAAAAAGCGCGACCGTTTAATCATAGGGTCGATGCATAGAGCAACGGCGACAATATGCATAAGCTGGCTTGTGTATGCAATTATTTCGTCGTGTTCCGACGGCGTGGTTGTTACTATATTAGTACAGCCGATATGCTCGGCTAACGAGCGTATAAGCGCAATAGACGCAGGACTGCTTTTTTGAGTGGGGGTTATTATAAAGCACGCGCCGTTAAAAAGTGTATCGGTTGAGCTTGTGTATCCGCCGACTTCCCGCCCAGCCATAGGATGTGC
>CATJNN010000257.1 GCA_949742185.1 uncultured Clostridia bacterium
CGACTTATAAAACGCCAGCGTTCCCGCCGCTCCGACGGCCAGCGCACATAATACAATAATTCCGACAATCAGCTTCTTTTTACTTTTCATTTTTATACTCCTTCCTTTCCGCCATTTTCAATATAAAGCCGCGCGAATGCGCCGCCGTCGGCGAAAACAGCGTTTCGGGTGATTTTACTCAGATTTGCAATATCCTACGGTATTTTTTTCATATATAAGCTTTAGTCCGTCCATAAGCAGGTTCGGGCAATAATCTATAGCTCTCTCGCATTCGGCGGTTATAATCTCCGCCGCCGCTCCCGTTGCTATAAGCGACGCTTCTCTCCCAAGCTCCCGCTCTATTCTCTTTGCAAGTCCGTCAATCATACACGCCGTCCCGCACACCAGCCCTGACTGCATGGACTGCACGGTGTTTCTGCCTATAACCGTCCGTGGCGTTTCTATGCTCACATGCGGCAAAAGCGCGGTTCGGCTTGTGAACATATCAAGCGTCGTTCCAACGCCCGCGGCAATCACAACGCCTATAAATTTTCCGTTTTCGTCTATAACGCTCACAGTCGTTGCCGTGCCCAAATCAAATATAACGCACGGCAGCCTTTGCGTGTTCAGCGCGGCCACTGCCGTCGCGACAATATCCGCTCCGAGCTGCGCGGGATTGTCTATGGATATATTAAGCCCAGTTTTCACTCCCGGACCTACAGTAAGCGCGCGAACCCCCGTAAGTCTTAGCACGGCTTTTTCAATATCACGCGTCAAATCCGGCACCACAGAGCTTATCATTGCGCCGTCAATTTCTCCCGCGTCAACTCCGTATAGCTCCATAATGTTTTTCAGTTCAACAGCATATTGATCCGCGCTTCTCCGCGGGCTTGTCCTAAGCTGGGACACAAACACAAGCTCGTCGTTTTTATATATTCCAAACGCCAGATATGAGTTTCCAACATCAATAGTAAGCAGCATAACGACTTCCTCCCATACAAATAATATTTTATTATAAACTGCGGAATTTTACAAGTATTTTAGCGTTTTCTCTTAAGCCTCGGTATAATATCTATCCGCGCAATTCCGCAGATTACGGACGCCAGCGTAATCACCTCGCATATCACTCCGGCAGCCGATGAAACGCTCGCGTTGTAAAAAAGCCAGCACGAGCTTGTGACAAGCGTTACAAGCCGTATTTTAGCCGTGCTGTCAATCCCGTAAACTACGGTTGTCATAATTTTAGCGGCAATAATCAGAATACTTATTCTGCCCTGCCATGTAATTATTCCGAAAACCAAAAACACCGCGCTGAATATAATCTGAAACGGAAGCGTGCGCTTTTTACGCTGCACGCAATATGCAAAAACCGTGTTGCGCACACAGCCGATAACATTCATCGCCATTCCGGTATACGCGCCCAGTAATAAATACTGAACCGCAAAGAACAGCTCGTTTATAGTTCTGAAGGTTATCGCCCGTCTATGAGTTCTGCACTGAAAGGCTATAACGCTTGCGGCAATCCCTATAAATCCCACTCCCTGTACGACAGCTGACCTTATAAAACTTTCCGTCAATTTTTTCACCCGCTTTCCAATCTCCTTTTACTATACCACATATCCTGCTGTAATGTAAATATAAATATCTGCTGTCTTAACAGTTGTAAATATCGGAAAAATATGGTATACTCTATACTGAGAAAAATATACGGAGGGCGCTATGGCTTTAAATAAACTAATGCTTGCCGCAATGAAGGCTTTATCTTATCCCGACATAAACGTGAAAAAAAATTACAAGCTTGAACGGCGTTTTGTAAATATCACGCACTACAATTACTTAAAAGGTTTCTATAAAACATGGACGCACAAAATCACACGCGGCGGAGCGGATATTCCTGTCCGCATCTTTCCCGCCGAGGAAGAAAGTTCTTCCGCTCTGCTGTTTTTCCACGGCGGAGGCTGGGTCACCGGCAACATAGACAGCTACGACCGCATATGCGCAAACCTTGCGCGCAACACAGGATGCAGCGTTATATCGGTTGACTATCGTCTTGCTCCTGAGCATAAATTTCCGATAGGTCTGGAAGATTGTTATTTTGCCGCACAAGAAATTTTCTCAAACTGTAGTCTTTTAAACATAAACCCCGATGAAATCACGCTTATGGGCGACAGCGCGGGCGGAAATCTTGCCGCGGCGGTATCCCTTATGGCGCGCGACAGGGGCGAGTTTGAGCCGAAAAAGCAGATTCTTGTATATCCCGCAGTTTACAACGATTATTCCGACGAGTCCCCCTTCGACTCAGTCCGCACAAACGGAACGGACTATTTTCTAACGGCAAAAAAGGTACAAGATTATATAGACCTCTACAAAAGCTGCGACGAGGATTTAAAAAATCCGTATCTCGCCCCGCTTTTATCTACCGACCTCTCGGGTCAGCCTAAAACGCTTGTTGTAACGGCTGAATTCGACCCTCTGCGAGACGAGGGCGAGGAATACGGCAAACAGCTTATCGACAGCGGCTGCGACGTTCAGGTATACCGTATGCCGGACGCGCTTCACGGCTTTTTATCATTGCCGCCGAACTTTGCCTCAGTAAAAACATTATATTCTCTTATAAACCGCTTCATAAGGAGTGACAAAAATGACAACTGATATACCTAACTATTATGATCTTGACAACGCCGGAAAAATTTTTCCGTGGACGAGCAATAAACGCGACACAAAAGTATTCCGTTTCGCCTGCGAGCTTTACGAGGCAGTGGACAGAAAGGATTTGCAAACCGCTCTTGACATGACCATGGAGGAATTTCCGCTGTTCCGTTCATCTCTGCGCAAGGGGCTTTTCTGGTATTATCTGCGCCCCAGCGGCACAATACCGGTGGTGTCCGAAGAAAACGAGCCGCCGTGCAGCAGTATATACGACGCTAACAGATATAATCTGCTGTTTGAAGTAACATATTTTAAAAATCGCATAAACCTCGAGGTTTATCATGCGCTCACCGACGGTACCGGCGCGCTTCAATTCCTGCGCTCGCTCGTATATAACTATATTATAACGCATTACGCGTCCGACTTTGGCGAAAATCCGCCGCCGCATGACTATGACGCGTCTTTAACTCAGAAAGCTGAAGACAGCTTCCGCAAATACTATAAAAAAACAAAGCGAATACCTGTAAAAGAAGTGCGCGCTTATAAAATCCGCGGTGCAAAAACGCCTCACAGCCGGCTTAAAGTAATCGAGGGCGTTATGAGCGCAAAAAGCGTTATCGACGCGGCTCACAGCTATGACGCAACCGTGAGCGTATTTCTCACGTCTCTGTTTCTTTCATCAATCGCAAAAAACGCGCCGCTTTACAAGAAAAAACGTCCTGTTGTTATAACGGTGCCGATAAATTTGCGCAATTTTTTCAGCTCACAGACGGCGCGCAACTTCTTTTGCACAATGAATATATCCTATGATTTTTATAATGAACCGGACGACCTTAAACTAATTGCAAAATCAGTGGCGCAACAGTTTAAAGACAAACTCACTCCGGAATATATAACATCCCGAATGAACGGTTTTTCGGCTATTGAACATAATGCCATTGTACGCATAGTGCCGCTGTTTCTGAAAAACATCATAATGCGGGTGGCTGGAAAAATGAACGAAATCCAAGCCACTGCCTCAATGTCTAACATAGGAAAAGTGAAAATGCCGGAGGGCTTTGAAAAATATATCCGAATTTTTGACGTTTTCATAAGCACGACAAAGGTTCAGATGTGCATGTGCTCCTACGGCGACAGCATGACGCTGAGTTTTTCTTCAGCTTTTCGCGATACCGATATTCAAAAGGACTTTTTCCGCGCTCTGGCGGATATGGGAATTGATATAACTGTAGCATCTAACGATGAATGAAAACAATTTAAGATATTAAACCCAATATTATCTTTGCTGTTTGCTTTGCAAACGCGGTTATAAAACAATCTATTTACAATATTTGAAATGAGGGTTATAAAAACAATGAATTATTGTGATAAGTGTAAAATAAATGTAAAAAGCGGAGCATTATGTCCATTATGCCAGCACCGTTTAAAACAAGACAGCGGAGAATCAACATTCCCTAAAATACCGACAATGCTTGCAAAGCACAGTCTGTTTTTTAAGCTTCTTATTTTTGCGTCGGTAGCTGCGTGTATTATATGCGTCGGAATAAATCTGATAATACCAACAAAAATATTTTGGGCGGGCTTTGTTGTTTTTGGCGTTACATGCGCTTGGATTGACGGAATTTTTTCATATAAAAAACTGCATAACATTCCAAAAACCATATTGTATCAGGTGATTATAGTTTCCGCTCTGTCGCTTTTATGGGACTATTTCACGGGAAAACGCGGCTGGTCGCTGGACTATGTGATTCCGTTTTTATGCGTGGCCGCAATTTTAACTATGTCGGCTCTTTCATGGCTGGCAAAGCTTAATCTTGACGACTACACATTTTATTTATTCCTATACGCGCTGTTTGGCATTGTGCCGATTTTATTTTTAATTTTTGGTCTTGTGCGTGTAAGGTATCCTTCGGTAACGTCTATTGGCGTGGGTATCCTCTCATTTGCAGGGCTTGTCATATTCAAAGGCGAATATATATGGGCGGAGCTTAAAAACCGTCTGCATCTGTAGTATTCAATCGGAAATAATTCGGAGCGGCGAATTCTGCTTTATTTTTGCTGTTGCTTCATAACACGGTTAATAAAAATATTCGGGACTTCAGTCCCAGATTTGTTTTGTTATTTGACCGTAAACGCATTTAATATTATTCGCCGGCACAAAGTCGCCGGTATTTCGCGGGCGATATTCCAACCGCATGCTTAAAGGCGGTGGAAAAATAATTTCCGTCGTTAAAACCGCAGTCAGCGGCTATCTCAACAATAGATTTCTGCGTATTTTCAAGCATGTCTTTTGCATGCTTGATTTTTATATTGTTTAAATAATCTCTAAATTTTATGCCTGTATTCTTTATAAAAACGCTTGATAGATATCCCCGCGTAAATCCCAGCTCAGCGGCAGCGTCGTCTAAGGTAACGGTTTTGTTATAATTCTCATTCACAAACCGTATAATTTTATCGACACAAGGATGCATCGGCTGACGTTTTTTACGCCGAACTGCGCGTTCATCTCTTGCCATACACAGAACAAGCTCATTTATATAATATTTTATAAGCCTTAACGAAATTTCATCGTTTACGCCCCCGGACAATGTTTCCCATTCAGATTTTATTTCCGAAAAAATACGCCCTGCAAGGCGTGCGTCAGTCGGCGTAAAAATATATTTTCGAAATATATTATTAAAATAACATCGATTTTCATCATCTATAAAATCATCGGTAAATCTAATTGCGGCAACCTTATATTCTCTGCCGCCGCTTCTGCTTTTATGTATACACTGAACCGGAATTACAACTATATTCTCCGTGTCTACTGAAAAAAGGCAGTCTTTTATAAAACATTCGCATGCGCCGCTAACCATATAAAATATCTCATATTTGTCATGTAACTGAAAATCCCGCGGCTTAGTAGTTGAATTATAGCATAAAAACTCAATACCCGTTTTTAATTGCTGAAACTCTCTGCACATAACGTACCCTCCACATGATTCTGTGGATATATTTTAACATAATTCTTCTTATTTTGCAACATACCTTTGGCTTGGTAAAATATATACTTATTCAATCGTTAGTTCATCGCTTTTTATCACCTCGCAGACAATCCCGCAGGCAACCGCAGGCAAAGCCGGCTCCACCTCAGAACACACATGGGGCGGACGCACCAACAGCTCGCTCTCTCCAACATAATTGCCAAAGAGCGTCGTGACGGGCTTTTGCAGACAAAAAATAAATTCCGAATCTGACACGCTTGATATTGTCGCCGCTGCCTGATGCGACAATCCACAGCTTATAGCATGAGGATGCGCAAGCATTGGAAAACCGTTGTCGATATTATATATAAGATGAGTAGACGGGCAAATATGCCGCGTTATTTCCGAAGCAGATTTTTTATTGCTGTCTAAAATCATAATATCAACAAAATCATAATCTACGCTTTCCAAATCTATTATAAGATAATCAATATCAGAGGATATAAGAGTCCGCATTGCCTCGCCGTCCACCGGATGAAGCAGAGACATGTACTTTTTCCCGTTTTTTGTGAAAAGCATCTGCAAATATTTATTAATCATATTTTTATCTTCAGATGAAAATATACCGATGCTAACCATTTCTCTCTCTCCTAATCACATTTTCATGTAGTATGCGTATGATTTTCAGAATTCATACACATAAATTTGATAGTTTAAGAATAAACATAACTTATGAAAAAACGGAAAGGAATGGAGACAGATGGAAAACTATATAAACAATAATCAGGCGTCTGTAGTCGGCACAGTTGAAGACGAACTTGCCTTTAATCATGAAATATACGGAGAAAAATTTTACACTTTCACGCTCTGTATTCCGCGCCTCAGCGATGCAGCAGACCATATAAAGGTTATGGTTTCCGAACGGCTTTTATCCGACTTCCCTATCGAGGTTGGAGACAGCGTGGAAATAGACGGACAATTCCGCTCCTATAACAGCTATGAAAACGGCGACAACCGCCTTGTGCTGACTGTGTTTGCCAAGGATATACATGTTCCGCAGGAAGAAAGTCTCAGAAATCCAAACATACTGTTTTTAAACGGATATGTATGTAAGCCGCCTGTATATCGTACAACGCCGTTTGGCAGAGAAATCACCGACCTTTTAATTGCTGTGAACCGTACATACAATAAATCCGATTATATCCCCGTTATCGCATGGGGACGCAACGCACGCTACACAAAGGACTTTGAAGTTGGGCAAAATATAAAAATCTGGGGCAGAATACAATCAAGAGTATATCAGAAGCGTTTGTCCGAGGAGGAGGTTGTTTCTCGCACCGCGTACGAGGTATCGGTGAGCAAACTTGAAATGGGACAAAACTAGTGTGTAAAAGACAAAACCTCTTATTTTTCTTTGCAGGATTTTACTTCCTTATTGTGGAATATATGGAAGTAAGAAAAAGGAAAACAGGAGGTTCTTTTTATGCAAATAAAACTTGTGGGAGAAAAACACGCGCTGGTTGTTTATCTTGACGGTGAAATAGACCAGCATACCGTCGGCGATATTAAAAATGCAATCGACAAAGAGATACGCCGGACAAACGCGGTTAATGTCATTATGGATTTTCGTAAAATATCGTTTATGGACAGCTCGGGCATTGGCATGATTATGGGCAGATACCGCACTGTAAGTCTTTTGGGCGGCACAGTTATTTTATACGGATGCACCGACCTTATCCAGCGGCTTATCACAATGGCGGGACTGGGACGGCTTATAAAAATAACAAACAATCTGGACAATGCGTTAATGCTTTTATAAGGGGTGAGAAAATGAATAAAATGAAGCTTGAATTTTTAAATTTATCTGAAAACGAAGCGTTTGCACGTTCAGTAGCGTCAGCGTTCTGCGTTCAGCTCAATCCGACCATAGAGGAGCTTTCCGAGATAAAAACGGCTGTTTCCGAAGCGGTAACAAACTCAATAATACATGGGTATGAAAGCAGCGAAGGTATTGTTACTCTTGAGGGACAGATATGCGGCGGCGCAGTAACGTTTATTATTTCCGACAGCGGAATGGGCATAGCCGACGTTGACGCTGCGCGCGAACCGCTTTATACGGGCAAACCCGACGCGGAGCGCTCCGGCATGGGCTTTACGATTATGGAAGCGTTTATGGACAGAGTTGACGTACATAGTGAAATTGGCAAAGGAACTGTTGTTACAATGATACGGCGTATCGGCGGTGAATAAAATGGCAGCGGATAATACCGCGCTTCTAAAGCGCGCGGAACAGGGCGACCGCGAAGCGGAAGCGCTATTAGTAGAGGAAAATATGGGACTCGTATGGAGTATTGTGCGCCGTTTTGCAGGACGCGGCTATGAACTGGAGGACTTATCGCAGGTTGGCGCAATAGGACTTATGAAAGCGGTAAAAAAATTTGATATGTCTTACGATGTGAAATTTTCAACCTATGCGGTTCCTATGATTATCGGTGAAATCAAACGCTTCCTGCGCGACGACGGAGCTATAAAGGTGAGCCGTTCTCTTAAAGAAACGGCTATGAAGGGCTGCGCTGTGCGCGACCGTCTTATGCGCGAGCTTGGCAGAGATGTCACCATAGACGAAATATCTTCTGAAACAGGCATACCTCCGGAGGAGCTCGCTCAGGCGTTTGAGGCGATAACTCCGCTTGAATCAATCGACCGCGAGTTATACGACGCAGGCGAAAAGTCCATATCGCTTGCGGACAAGCTCCCCGCCCCAAACTGCGAAGACACGTCAATAAACCGCGTCATGATACAGGACGCACTGTCGCGCCTGAAACCAAGGGAACGGCAGATTATAGTTCTCAGATATTTTCAGGGCAAAACGCAAACCGAAACCTCAAAACTTATCGGAGTATCGCAGGTGCAAATTTCGCGTATTGAAAAAAATACACTGAAAAAAATTCATGATATGCTTGAAGAATAATGCAGATTTATGGTAAAATCAAATCAATACAGAACCGTCGTTCAAAACGGAGGATTTTTACCATGAATTACAATCAAACTCTCACATATATACATTCGCGCCCCAAGCTTGCGCGCGTTCTCGGGAACGATAATCTTAAAGCTCTTTTGTCCGCGCTTGGGAACCCACATAAAAAACTTAAATTTGTCCATATCGGCGGCACTAACGGAAAAGGTTCAACCGCGGCAATTATTGCTCGGACCATGCAATATTCCGGCTATAAAACCGGACTGTTTACATCGCCGTTTATTGAACGCTTCAACGAGCGTATAAGCATAAACGGGCAGGACATATCGGATACTGAGCTCGCCACGTCAGCGACTTATGTGCGCGATATTATGGAGAGAACAGGCTTGTCCGTCTCAGAATTTGCTTTTGTTACTGCTGTTGGATTTTATTATTTTTCTCAAAAAAATTGCGACATTGTAATTCTTGAGGTCGGTATGGGCGGACTTCTGGATGCGACGAATGTGATTGAAAAAAGCGAGGTCAGCGTGCTTACCCTTATCGGGCTTGACCATACACAGTATCTTGGCAACACTATTGAAGAAATTGCAAAAACAAAATGCGGAATTATAAAAAATAATGGGATTGTGATTTCATACCCGTGTCAGCCGCCTAAAGCGTCCGAAATTATACAAGAAGAATGCTTACTGCGCAGGGCAAAGCTTATTATTGCCGAATCGCCCGTTTCCTTTGACGGCTTCTTTAATTATAAAGGAAATAAATATTCGCTTGCCCTTGCGGGCGCATATCAGCCTTATAATGCGGCGACATCTATAGAAACACTTTTCGCCCTGCGTGAGCGCGGTTTCAATATTCCCGACGAACGCATACGGCGCGCAGTCGCAGAAACAACATGGAAAGCCCGCTTTGAAATTATTAATGATAAATTAATAATTGACGGCAGTCATAATATCGACGGCATTCGCGCGCTTAGAAAATCTCTTGAAGCATTAAATCGGCGAATAATTCTTGTTATCGCCATGATGCAGGATAAGGATTATGAAGCCTGTATAAAGGAAATTGCGCCCGCGACTGATTTGGTAGTTGCAACTCAAGTGAGCGGTATAGATCGATGTTTGTCCGCAGTTGATTTATCAGCTCTGCTCTCTCCTTTTGTAATCACTAAAACAGTAGAAAATGCCATAGACGCGGTTAGGCTCGCACTATCGCTGGCAGACGGAGGCATTGTGTGTACCTGCGGCTCGCTTTATCTGGCAGGAGAAATAAGAGCGCAGTTAAAGGAGCTTAACGTAAAAAACTAAAAAATAAAAAGGAATTTGAATTCTCCGTCAAACTCCTTTTTATTTTTGGCGTCAAAGTCTATTTATTGATAAAATCCGCCATCGCCAATATGTACGTGTGGTATTCTTTGTGTTAATATAATTTGAAAATCATTACAGCCCGTTATATCTATAGGTATCAGTCTGGATGTTTTTGTTATTTCAGGAGAAGTGTATATTGTTTTGCCGTCTGCCTTTATTATGACTTGTGGATTTATATCGTCAGATACCCCGTTTTCAACATATATTGTCCCTTTAAATCTTGAATATTGCATGTTACACAATTTTTCATATATCGCTGAATAACCTGTATTAGCCCAATCACAATAAATAGCGTTACTGTACGAATTACCGTAATTATCTTTTAAGTTCTTTGATGATTCCCAAAAATAGTCGCCAATGTTATCGTTAATGTTTAATTCCTTTGTCGGATATTCTAATCTACCATTTATATTCCCGATATACACTGTATAATTGGGACCATCCCAATAAACCTCTTTTCCAAGAGCTTCCGATACAGCCCTTACCGGCAAATATGTAGTCCCGTTTGAAATAAATGGCTCAGAATCCGGATGAATCTCTTTGCCGTCAACAACAATTTTGATGTTATTATACATCACTTCGATATAATCGGTATATGCAAATGCGCCAATGCCGCCGGTGATAGCTACACCCGCAATAACCCCAATTATAAAACTCTTGACTTTTTCATTATAAAACCTCCTTTTAAACCATAAATAAAAATATTGCCGCAAATTGCAGTTTGCGTCTGCCTCTCCTTTCCAATGAACTCACGCATTAAAAAATGCGTGGTATAAACCTACACCACGCATAAAAACGCGGCTAGATTTAATGTTACCACACATTTTATACTAATACTAAATCTTTTTTCACAAAAAGTTTTTAATATATACAGCCCGCATTTTTACAAAAACACAAACCCATTGTGAAAAAAGCAACGCAAAATACTCAAAGCAGATTAATCCGCATACCATATTTTATCTGTATTTCAATAATAATATTAAAACATCTGCATAATGTATTTCCTTATTTTTTACGCTATATTCTTCTCACCGCACCTGTCCGTCGCCGTAAATCACATATTTCACAGACGTGAGCTGCTCCGGTCCCATAGGGCCGCGCGCGTGCATTTTCTGCGTGCTTATTCCAATCTCCGCTCCAAACCCAAATTCAAATCCATCCGTAAACCGAGTTGACGCGTTAACATATACTGCCGCCGCGTCCACCTCGTTTAAGAATTTCTGCGAATGAGCGTAATTTGACGTTACAATAGCTTCGGAATGCTTCGTGTTATACTTATTAATATGCGCTATAGCCTCGTCAATTCCACCGACAACCTTGACTGCCAGAATATAATCGTTATATTCGGTCTCCCAGTCGCTTTTGTCAGCCGCCGATACAGACGGGTCAATCGCACGGCATTTTTCACATCCGCGCACCTCTACTCCCGCATCGCGCAGCAGCTCAAACATATGCGGCAAGAATTTATCAGCAATCTTTTCGTCAACAAGCAGCGTCTCCGCCGCGTTGCACACCGACGGCCGGCTTACTTTCGCGTTCATAACAATACTTTCTGCAATGTTAACGTCGCACTCGCCATCCACATACACATGACAATTTCCAGCCGCAGTCTCCACAACCGGCACAGTAGCATTCTCCACAACCGAGCGGATAAGCCCCGCTCCTCCTCGGGGAATAAGCAGGTCTATATATCCGTTCATTTTCATAAGCTCTGCCGCAGTTTCGCGCGAAGTATCCTCAATAATATCCATACTTCCGCGCGGTATTCCCGCTTCATACGCCGCGTCCTGCATAACACGCATAATTGCAGCGTTTGAGCAAATTGCCTCGCTTCCTCCCCGCAGAATAACAGCGTTTGATGTTTTGAGACACAATGCCGCCGCATCCGCCGTAACATTTGGACGAGCCTCATAAATAATCGCAATAACGCCCATTGGTACTCTTTTTTGCCCTATCATAAGACCGTTAGGGCGTTTCCACATTTTGATAATCTCTCCTATCGGGTCCGGCAAAGCGGCAACCTGCCGCACACCGTCCGCAATATCCGAAATTCTCTCACGGGTTAACGCAAGATGGTCAAGCATGGCTTTTCGCATACCCTTTTCCTCCGCGTTCTCAATGTCCCTGCCGTTCGCTGTCAAAATCTCCTCCGCGCGGCTCTCAAGCGCGTCGGCTATTGCCAAAAGCGCGTTATTTTTTGTGTCAGTATCGGCTACGGCAAGCGAAAACGCTGCCTGCTTCGCAGCCTCTCCCTTATTTCTCAATTCTTCGGTCATCATCGTTCCTCACCGCTTTCTTCAAAATTCTTAGACACAAATAACGTCCCCACCTGCTCGCCGCCAAGCAGCTCATAAAGCGCGCCTATATTGTTTCCGTTTGCAATCACCATATGTATACCCGCGCTTGTTGCAATCTCCGCTGCGTCAAGCTTTGTGACCATTCCGCCCGTACCGCGGTTTGTCCCCGCCCCTCCTGCAAGATGGCGCACCTTATCAATATTAAACACTGTAGGCAAAAGCTTTGCATTCTCGCATGTATGCGGGTCTGCATCATATAGACCGTCTATATCTGAGAAAAGCACAAGCAAATCGGCGTCTATTAAATCTGCCACAACAGCAGATAAAGTATCGTTGTCGCCTATTTCTATCTCCTCAATAGACACTGTGTCATTTTCATTAACAACAGGAATAATTCCCATCTCCAAAAGCGCATAAAACGTATTCTGCATATTTCGTTTTCTGCGCGGTATCACTATATCGTCGCGCGTAAGCAAAATCTGTGCAACCATATTATTATAATCCGAAAAAAGCTTATCATAAAGATACATAAGTTCGCACTGACCAACCGCAGCCAAAGCCTGCTTGCCGCGCACCTCCTTAGGCTTTTCGGAAAGCCCAAGCTTGCCCATAGCAATTCCAACGGCTCCGCTGGACACTAAAATAATCTCTCTTCCTTCATTATGCAAATCAGATAACACGCGCGCAAGCTGGTCAAGACGTTTAAGATTTAGCTTTCCCGTGTCGTATGTCACCGTCGAAGTTCCAACCTTAACCACAATCCTGTGCGCTCTTTTTATATCCTCCATTATTTTTTTCATTGTATTTCCTCCGCTTTAATTCATTAAATATAGTATAGTATGAATTTAAAAAAAAGTAAAGTATTTTTTATGAACAATAATATAATAAAGCACTAAAAAATAGTGGCGTTAATAAAATAAACACCACTATTTTTTATATAAACTTTTATTCAGAAAATGGTTCTCCGAAATGGGAATCAAAACGTACTGTATTCCCTTCGTGCAGCAATATATTCATAGGCACATCTAAGGTTACGTTCATGCTCTCGCTTATATTTGCAGTCTGCGCCCCATGATACAGCAGCAAACCGTTTGCATCATACACATATACCTCCGCCGTATATACCGAATATTGGCTCGAATCACCGCCCATTCTCTCAAAAACATCTTTCCACCACATTATTAAAGACGGAGACGGAAGCGTCACATGAAACGTTGTAGTTCCTGCTCCCGTATCCATGTCATACAATCCTCCCGGATCGCTTGTCGGTGCGAGAACAGTCCCCGGATTAGGCGTAGGATTAGGCGTCATATTGTTCGGATTTGCGTTAAAAAATACAGGAACGCCGTTAAACGCCTCCGGCAAGGTTAACTGATTCCATTGGGTCTGCGTCCCACCATAATAAATTCCTTCAAACGAAATTCCATTAAACACAGCCGGCTGTCCCATATCCTGCATGCTGCTTGGAATATATACAAGCTTTGCAGAGGTACATCCATCAAATGATTTACCCTCAAGCTTTGTTATGCCCTCGCTCACTATAATCTTCGTAACCCATTCGCTGTTAAATTCACTGCTCGCAGGTCTGAAAAGCACCGAACCTGTTCCCGAAATTGTGAGAGTACCGCTTCCGTCATATGTCCACGTTGCATTCGCACCTTCCCCGTATGTATTATTGTCCGCCCCGCAATTTCCGCTGTTTGCCGCATAGCTTACAGGCACAAGCATCATAAGCATAGCCAGCGTCACAAACATACTTAAAATCTTCTTTTTCATACAGAGTTCCTCCTTAGAATAATTCCCCTTTAAATCTAATTACACACTTATATTTTATCATAAATGTTAACAACTGTCAAATTATTTTTGCTTCTATTAATTTACAGTCTTACTATATTCTTAAAATTCTATATTTCATTTTCAAGCAGCTCTGCAAGTTCAAACATATCCTCTCTTGAAAGCCTGCTATTATCATAAAGAGCTCTCACCATTTTTGTCACTGAGCCACTATATAATTTTTTTAAAAATGCCGATGTTTCCTCCATATCATGTTCATTCTGTGTCAATAGCGGATAATAATAATTTGCTCTTCCCCATTTTTCTCCTGCTACAACCCCCTTATCCGCAAGTCTGAGAAGAAACGTGGATATTGTCGACGCGCTCCACTTACTCCCTTTCAGTTCCCTGAAAACTTCTCCAACAGTCATTTTTCTCTCCGCTTTCCAAAGAACCTTCATTATCTCATATTCCGCGTCTGTTACAGTCTGTTTTGATATAGGCATAGCTATTACTCCCGTCATATAATATTTTATAATGTATTACGATAAGTATATCATTTTTCAGCTACGCTTGTCAATAAAAGCTTAAAAATATTAGAATAAACGTGTTGTTCCACAACGCAACTAATAAAAAAGACTTCAAGATAACCCTGAAGTCTTTTAATATCAATACCCAAAACTATTTTATTATGCAAGCGCTGCTTTTGCCTTTTCTGTGAGTGCTGTGAACGCCGCAGCATCTGCTATAGCAATTTCCGCCAGCATTTTTCTATTCATCTCAATTCCCGATTTTTTGAGA
>CATJNN010000258.1 GCA_949742185.1 uncultured Clostridia bacterium
AATGAAAGCACAGCTTATTTTGGAAAACGGCGCGCGTTTTTCCGGCTCGCTTTTCGGCGCGCAAAAAGACGTTGCCGGCGAAGTAGTTTTCACAACCGGCATGACCGGTTATCAGGAAACTCTTACAGACCCGTCTTTTGCCGGTCAAATTGTTACAATGACGTTTCCTCTTATAGGAAACTACGGAATAAATCTTGAAGACATGGAGGCAAACCGCGCCAATCTTAAAGCGTTTGTCGTGCGCGAAAAATGCGACTTTCCGTCAAACTTCAGAAATGAAATGACTTTGAACGACTTTTTAAAACAACAGGGCGTTGTCGGTCTGGAGGGCGTTGACACACGCGCGCTCACCAGAGTAATCCGCGAGCACGGCGTTATGCGCGGAATAATCGCATGCGGCGAAATCTCCGATGCGGAAGCTCAGCACCGCATATCGCTTCTCGACAACAGCGGCGTTATTATGGAAACAACAGCAAAAGATATTTATGTGTTAAATCCGACAGGGCGCGTGCATGTGGCGTTTATAGACATGGGCGCAAAGCAGGGTATTTTAAGAGATTTGCAGGCGCGCGGCTGCAAAATAACGGTATTTCCCGCAAACACCGCCCCCGAAAAAATCGACGCGGTTAAACCGGATATGATTTTCATATCAAACGGTCCCGGCGACCCCTTAGACGCTCCCGGCACAGTCGACACCGTGCGCACGCTGATAGGAAAATACCGCACCTGCGGCATATGCATGGGGCATCAGATTATAGGGCTCGCGCTCGGCTGCAAAACCAAAAAGCTTAAATTCGGACATCACGGTGGAAACCATCCAGTTAAGGATTTATCCACCGGAAATGTGTTTATAACATCGCAAAATCATAATTATGTACTGTCGGACATGCCCGACGACGTTGAGGAGACCATGATTAACGTGAACGACGGCACCTGCGAGGGCATTCGTCATAAAACGCTGCCAGTTCAGAGCGTTCAGTTCCACCCCGAAGCGTCTCCCGGTCCGCTTGACACAGGCTTTTTATTCGACAGATTCCTAAAGGGAATTAACTAACAGCGGAAAGGAGAGAATATCATGCCATTAGATACATCAATAAAAAAAGTTCTTGTTATCGGTTCCGGTCCTATAGTTATAGGACAAGCCGCCGAATTTGACTATTCCGGTTCGCAGGCGTGCCGCGCAATCATGGAGGAAGGTATCGAGGTTGTGCTCGTAAACTCCAATCCTGCAACTATCATGACTGACCGCGGCATGGCGACCCGCACATACATAGAACCGCTCACGATTGAATATCTCGAAGAAATAATCGCAAAGGAACGCCCCGATTCGGTAATCGCAGGAATGGGCGGGCAAACAGGCTTAAATCTTGCCTGCGAGCTTTTCGACCGCGGTATTTTGGAAAAATATAATATGCGCGTTATCGGCACGTCTATCGAGTCTATCAAAGAGGGTGAGGACCGCGACACATTTAAGCAGCTTATGGAACGCACAAACCAGCCGATTGCGCCGAGTGAAATCGTTACAGACGTTGAAAGCGGGCTTAAATTTGCAAAATCCATAGGCTATCCTGTAATCGTACGCCCCGCATACACGCTCGGCGGCACAGGCGGCGGTATTGCCGAAACTCCCGAGGAGCTTACGGAAATTCTCTCGCAGGGCTTGCATTTAAGCCGCGTGGGACAAGCTCTTCTTGAAAAATCAATAAAAGGCTGGAAAGAAATTGAATTTGAAGTAATACGGGACGGCAAAGGCAACTGCATAACCGTCTGTTCAATGGAAAATGTCGACCCCGTCGGAGTGCACACAGGCGACTCAATAGTTGTCGCTCCTGCTTTAACGCTTGCTGATAAAGAGTACCAGATGCTCCGCAAAGCCGCGATTGACATTATCAATTCGATTGAAATTGAGGGCGGCTGCAACGTGCAGTTTGCGCTTGACCCGAACAGCTTCGACTACGCCGTTATTGAGATTAATCCGCGCGTGAGCCGCTCGTCTGCGCTCGCGTCAAAAGCAACTGGTTATCCTATTGCAAAAATTGCGGCAAAAATCGCGCTCGGATACACTCTTGACGAAATCAAAAACGCTGTCACGGGCAAGACCTACGCTTGCTTTGAACCGGCGATTGACTATGTCGTTACAAAAATTCCAAAGTGGCCGTTTGACAAATTCTTCGGTGCAAAAAGAAATCTCGGCACAAAAATGATGGCTACGGGCGAAATTATGTCTATAGGCAACACTTTTGAGTCTTCGCTTTTGAAAGGTGTGCGGTCGCTTGAGATAAAGCAGTATACGCTGGAACGTGAATCGTCAAAAAAACGTACTACAGTGGAACTGAAACAGCGCGTACAGGTACCTGACGACGAACGTCTTTTCGACCTCGCCGAGCTTATCCGCCGCAATTATCGTATGGAAAAAATTGCGGAAATAACCGGCATGGACCCATTTTTTCTTGAAAAAATCAAGAATATCGTTGAAGCTGAAGAGTATTTAAAAACGCTGTCACTTGACGATATTACTTATGACATCATGAAGAAATACAAAAAAATGGGCTTCTCGGATAAGGGTATGGCAGAGCTTCTCGGCGTTGGCGCGGATAGGATTTTTGAAAAACGCAAAAATCTTGATATTCTCCCTGTTTACAAAATGGTTGACACCTGCGCGGGAGAATTTGAAGCCGTTTCGCCATACTATTACTCGACATATGACGATATTGATGAAATAACGGTGTCCGAGGGCAAGAAAAAGGTTATCGTTATCGGTTCCGGTCCAATCCGCATAGGTCAGGGTATCGAGTTTGACTATTGCAGCGTTCAGAGCGTGCTCGCACTGAAAAAAGCCGGCGTTGAAACAATTATAATCAACAACAACCCCGAAACCGTCAGCACCGATTTCGACACCTCGGACAAGCTCTATTTCGAGCCTCTCACCGAAGAGGATGTCTACAATATAATTGAAAAAGAAAAACCCGACGGCGTTATTCTGCAGTTCGGAGGACAGACGGCTATTAAGCTTGCAAACTTCCTTGACGAGAAAAACGTTCCAATTTACGGCACTCAGCCGAAATACATCGATGAAGCGGAAGACCGCGAAAAGTTTGACGATATGCTTGAACAGCTTAACATCAAACGTCCTAAGGGAAAGGCGGTATGGAGCGTTGAAGAGGGCGTATCCGAAGCCAATAAGCTTGAATATCCGCTTTTAGTACGTCCGTCTTATGTGCTCGGCGGACAGGGCATGGAAATTACGCATAATGAAAACGATCTCGTTCGTTATCTTACAGACGCATTTTACAAGGACAAGAAAAATCCTGTGCTTATCGACCGCTATTTGGGCGGACGAGAAATTGAGGTCGACGCAATCTGTGACGGTACCGACGTGCTTATTCCGGGCGTTATGGAGCATTTAGAGCGCGCGGGCGTTCACTCCGGAGACTCGATTTCCATATATCCGCCGCAGAATATCAGCGACGATATTATAGAAAAAATTAAGGACGTGACATATCGCATTGCGCTTGAACTTCATGTTATCGGAATGATTAACATCCAGTTTATAGAATTCCGCGGCGAGTTGTATATTATCGAGGTGAATCCGCGCTCAAGCCGCACAGTGCCTTATATTACAAAGGTAACAAACGTTCCTGTAATTGACATTGCAACGCGCATAATGCTTGGAGAAACATTAAAAGACATGGGTTATTCAACAGGAATTGCACCGTCCACAAACTCCGTTGCAATTAAGGTTCCGGTCTTCTCTACCGAAAAGCTTCCTCAAGTTGAGGTAAGCCTTGGACCTGAGATGCGTTCTACAGGAGAAGTTCTCGGCGTAGGCCGCAATTTTGCAGAAGCTATGTACAAAGGCTTTGTCGGAGCCAACACAACGATTCCCAAATCAGGGAGTACAATTTTAGCCACAGTACGCGATATGGATAAGGAAAACTTCCTCCCTATTGCCAAACGCTTCGACGCGCTCGGATGCCGCTTCATAGCAACAGGCGGCACGGCTAACCTTCTTGAAAGAAACGGTATATCAGTCCAGCGCGCAAAAAAAATATCCGAGGGCGTGCCAAATGTGCTTGACGTTATACGGAGCGGCATTATCGACCTTATCGTTGACATCCCGAAAAAAGGAAACGACATTCATTCGGACGGCTTCAAAATCAGACGCACAGCGGCGGAATGCTCTGTCTCACTTATGACAAGTCTTGACACAGTTCTTTCTCTTGCGGGCGTTATGGAAAAAAATTATACTCCGTCAACGTCTGAAATAATAGCTATAAATGATGTGAAGTGAATCAAATGTTTGCCGACATATTGAATATCCTTTAATTTTGCTGCTTCACCGCTCAATTACATAGAACTAAATCAATGCGTCAGATTCTGATTTAGTTCCATTAGTTATTCTGTAAATATGGTTTTCATGTACTGAAAAGGAGAAACAGAATGTCAAAACAAATTATAACCGACGCTGAATATGACGTTATGAAGGTTCTATGGAATACTCCGGAACCGCTTGCCCTCGGCGACATTTTAAAAGAACTGAACGACAACCGTTCACGCAATACTGTTGGCACAATGCTTTCGCGTTTATGTGAAAAAGGCGTTGTATCATGTCATACAAGCGGAAAATCGTACATGTACTATGCGGTACTTCAAAAAAGCGACTATGTTATAAATGAAACGAAGTCATTCTTATCAAAACTGTATTCGGGTTCTGTATCAGTTCTTGTGAAAATGCTCTATGAACGCCGCGAAATATCTGACGACGAAACCGTTAAATTAAAAAATATAATTAACCGCATTGATGAAAATTAATTATTTAATAAAAATACGCAGGCATTCTTAAATGCCTGCGTATTTTTGTTTCCCTTAATACGGGATATTTTTATAACATCTGTGTTAAACTGAATTTATGATTTTATACTTCTTCAATAACCGGCAATATCATCGGACTGCGCTTTGTGTTATCATAGATGTACTTTGAAATCCCGCTTCTTACCTGACTTTTCATTGTAGCCCAGTCTGTAGTGCGGTTTTCAAGACATTTTTCAATATTCTCTCTCGCAACGCCGCGTATACCCTCCATAATGCTCTCAGCCTCACGCACATACACAAATCCGCGTGAAACAACATCCGGTCCCGCGCATATTCTTTTTTCGCGCGAAGAAATTGTAACAACAACAATGATAAGCCCGTCCTCGGCAAGATGTTTCCTGTCGCGCAGCACAATATTCCCGACGTCGCCCACGCCCGAACCGTCGACAAGAATCCGACCCGACTGTACGTTGCCCGTAACTTTAGCAGAATTTGTATCAATTTCAAACACGCTTCCGTTCTCAAGCTTAAAAATATTTTTCGACGGAATGCCTACGGCTTCCGCAAGACGCGCATGCTGTACCAAATGACGGCGTTCGCCGTGCACCGGCAGAAAATATTTCGGACGAACCAGCGCAAGAATAAGCTTCAGCTCCTCCATACACGCATGTCCTGAGACATGAATTTCCTCAAGCGACCTGTATATTACCTCCGCGCCGATTTTAAACAGCTCGTTAACCACGTTTGCAACTGACTTTTCATTGCCCGGAATAGGCGTTGCGGAAATTATAATTAAGTCGTCTTTTGTAATCTCAACCTTCCTATGGTCGGAAAACGCCATACGCGTAAGCGCGCTCATAGGCTCGCCCTGACTCCCCGTTGTAACTATAACAACCTGACTCGGACGATATTTCTTAATCTGGTCAATATTAATAAGCACGCCCTCGGGAATCTTCATATAACCAAGCATTATGGATATTTCAACAATATTCTCCATGCTTCTTCCCGACACCGCCACCTTACGACCGTTCGCAACGGCAGCGTTTATAATTTGCTGAACCCTGTGTACATTTGACGCAAACGTCGCCACAATAATGCGCCTGTTCGCATGCTGTTTAAAAATTTCCTCAAACCGTTTTCCAACGTTTCTCTCGCTCATAGTATATCCCGGACGTTCAACGTTAGTGCTGTCCGACATAAGCGCCAGCACGCCCTGCTTCCCAAGCTCTCCCAGGCGGGCAAGGTCAATCATCTCCCCCACTATAGGCGTGGTGTCAATCTTAAAGTCGCCCATATGAATCACCGTACCGAGCGGCGTTGTAACAGCAATCGCAACCGAATCAGCGATTGAATGATTTGTTCTTATAAATTCCACGCCGATATACGGGCTTACCGACACACGGTCTCCCGCGCGCACCCGCACAAGCTTCACTTTTGAAAGCATATTGTGCTCCTTGAGCTTATGCTCAACAAGCCCCAGCGTAAGACGAGTGCCGTAAACAGGCACATTTATGCTTTTCAGAAAATACGGCAGGCCTCCTATATGGTCTTCGTGTCCATGCGTTATAAACACCGCCTTAACCTTATCATGATTTTTTTCCAGATAAGAAATATCGTTAAGCACAATATCAATACCGGGCATATCGTCATCCGGAAAAGACATACCGCAGTCAATAACAATAATCTCATTGCCATACTCAAGCGCAGTCATATTTTTTCCGATTTCATCAAGACCGCCTATGGGAATGATTTTTAATTTTGATTTTCTCGCCACATTTTTACCTCCATTTTTATTTTTCAAGCGGAAAAATTTACTATATACCGCTTAATCTTCCTAATATTCAGTTTTCAATCTACACAGTCCGTACAAAATCATCAGGATTATTATACCATATCTGATACGCCTTCGTCAACTGTAGCATTTCACAAATTTATGCTTTTATACGAATAAAATCCCGCGAATGAAAATAATTCGGGGCATCGAACCCCGAATTATTTTTGCTGTTGTTTCACAACGCATTTAATGAAAATAATTCGGGGCATCGGACCCCAAACTATTTTTGCTGTTTCGTCGCAGCGCATTTAATAAACACGCCCGTCATGCGCTTTTATTTTTAAATTATCATCGTACCATCTCATCTTGTTTTCCTGTCGCATAATGCGCTTTTATAATCTGCTCAATTTCATCTATACTACTCGCCGACATATCGCCCGCAACCGTATTTTTCACAGCCGAAAGAGCGTTTCCTATGTCGAGCGCACGCTGAACGTCGCCGCATTTCACAAGCCCATACAGAACTCCCGCCAAATACGCGTCGCCGCTTCCTATTCTGTCTATAACTTCAATATTCTCGTATGGTTTCCCATCATAAAACTTTCCGTCAAAATAAATCATGGAACCAAAATTGTGGCGCGTAGGCGTAACAGCTTCACGCCTCGTAGTCGCGACCATACGGCAGCCATAGTCCTCCGCGTAACCTTTCATGATATCCTCAAGAGAACCTGTCCGCTGAAGCATTCGACGCGAGGTCTCCTCCGATACAAACAAAAAATCTATATACGGAAAAATCTGCTCAATAACGCCGCGCGCCTCTTCTTCGCTCCACAGCGCTGCCCGGTAATTAACATCAAAGGAAATCATAGTTCCTTCAGCTTTAAAGCGTTTAATCATTTCAATAGCCGTCTCGCGTAAACCAAGGTCAAGAGCAAGCGAAATACTGCTTATATGAAATATTTTTGTCTTTTCATAAATATCATCTGGAATTTCATTTATCCTCAAAGTACACATAGACGCGTTCGCACGGTCGTAAATTACGGATGATTTACGCGGATATACGCCGCTTTCATAATAATATATTCCAAGACGTTTTTCCGGCGAATTATCATAAATTATGTAGTCGTCGCTAACGTTGCCATAACGGACTTTATTACGAATGAAATGCCCCATTTTATTTTTGGGCAGTTTCGTAACAATAGCTGAACGCACACCGAGCATTGCAGCTCCTGAAACCACGTTAAGCTCGGAGCCACCCGCATTTTTCTCAAATGTTTCGCTTTGAGATATTTTTTCCTTATTCGGCGGTGATAAACGCAGCATAACCTCTCCCATTCCAATCAAATCATACGCCGTATCTTTTTTAAATAAATCCATATGAATCCCTCTCTTTCTTTATTTTTTATTATATAACAATATACCATATTTTTCAACCGGAAAATCCGTTTATTTTCTTCACAAAACAGATCTTTAAGGCATATTATGTAAACGTAGACAGTCTGCAAATCAAAATAAAGGAGAAATCAATATGGAAGTTGAAAAACCAAGCACTTCAGGCACTGCCTGCGGATGTGTGGGTTATGCATATGTACCAATCCAAAAGCTTGAATCAATTTATGAAGATGTTTGCGCGGCGCTTTTACAGGGTACAATCTTTCCCGAACTTGATTTAAATATTTGTGAATATGGAACAGTATGTAAAGGCAAAGGAGGGTGCGCATAATGGAAACAGGAAGAACAGAACTTTTAAAAAAGCTGCAGTCATACAATTTTGCAGCGTATGACATGCTGCTTTATCTAGACACGCACCCGAACGATAAAAAAGCGTTCGCACTTTTCCGCGATCTTGTGGAAAAAACAAATAAACTTAAAGCTCAGTTTGAACGCGAATACGGTCCTCTTCGAGCCTATTCCGCCGCAAACTTTGAAAAATTTGAATGGTACAAATCGCCGTGGCCATGGGAAAAGGAGGCGAATGCATAATGTTCAGTTATGATAAATTTCTACAATATCCTATTAAAATAACAAACCCAAACCCTAAACTTGCAAACTACATTATCACTCAATACGGAGGACCTAACGGCGAACTGGCCGCATCTCTCCGCTACCTCTCACAGCGCTATACTATGCCTGACGATATGACAAAAGGTCTTCTCACAGACATTGGTACAGAAGAATTAGGCCATCTTGAGATGGTTGGTACTTTGGTATCACAGCTTAGCAAAGGAACTCTCGGCAAAGAGTGGGCACAGATGCAAAGCGGAGAATATTATGCTGACAATGGCGCAGCTGTATTTCCTCAAAGCTCTCAGGGAACCCCGTTTAACGCGGCAAGCATCGCTGTTACAGGTGATCCTTTGACAAATCTGTATGAAGATTTAGCCGCAGAAGCTGCGACCTTGTAAGAACAACAACATAATAAAAAGATAGGACAAGCCGTTTTTAAGTGCTGTATTTTTCATAAACAGAATAAATCTCTTGACTGCGTGGTATAATTATGGTATAATAATACCACGAAAGGGGCTGATAGTATGCCGCAAATTATTCCTATTAAGGATTTGAAAAACACAAGCGAAATATCAGAAAAATGTCATAGCTTAGACGAGCCTATGTTCATTACAAAAAATGGTTACGGTGATATGGTTATTATGAGCATAGAAGCATATGAGAAAATGGCATATATGAATGATATTTACGGAAAAATCAAGCAGGGTGAAAAGGCGATTGATGATAACCGAGTTATGACCGCCAAGCAGTCTGTTGATACACTTAGGAGCAAATATGAAATATGATGTTATTATATCCGAGGAAGCGCATAACGATATTGATAATATTTTGGACTATATTGTAAACTCGCTGAAAAATCCGATAGCCGCAAAAAATCTGCTCGGCAAGATTGAGGAAAGCTATACTGACCTTGCAGACAATCCGTTTATGTACGCGCATTGTAATGACAGCCGTTTACAGCATGACGGATATAGAAAAGTGGTAATCAATAATTATGTGCTGATATATCGCGTTGACGAAGTAAAAAATACGGTTTACGTTGTACGCTTTTTCTACGGCAGACAAAATTATATTGAATTGATTTAACACAAAAACCGCCTAAATAATCTTGGGCGGTTTTGTATTTGCTGTTATGTTTAATTTGTTATAGTTACGGTTTTAGTATCGCTGTCCCAATCAACATCACATCCGAACGCTTCCGCAACTGCGCGGGCTGGTACAAGGGTACGGTCATTTATAAGCTGTGCAGGAACATCAAGCGTAGTAGCTTTACCGTTTTTATACATTGTTTTACTGTCAATGCTTAGTGATACGTTTGTGCTTCCTTTTTTGGAAGTAACGGTTTGCGTGTCACCTTTCCATTCAACCGTTGCGCCCAATGCTTCAAATATAGCACGTAGCGGTACAAGTGTCCGTCCGTCTATAATAATCGGCGGTTGGTCGAAGTTTACAAGCTGTCCGTTTACGTTTACGGTTATCAGTGCGGAATTTAAGTCTAAGGTATAGAATTTTCTTTCGTCCAATCCATTTATATACCACGTTAAATTGTTATCTATTAACACAGGCTGACAGTCGCTTGACAATTGCAGATCAGTGCATAATCTTATATCGGAAATAATTTCGCCGTTGCCGTTTACTTGAACATATTTAACACCGTTATCAACGGATTTGTTGTTATCGGTATATTCAAATTCTTCCCATAAAACCAAAAAACGATTATCAGATAGTTTTACAAGATAGGGTGTGCTTCCCAGCTTGTTTTTATTGATGTAGTCGGTTAAATATACTTTTTTAACCTTTGACGTGTCTGTGTTATTTTTACCGCTGACAAGCAAAACAATATCCCTTTCGTCTTTGTCAAGTCCTTTT
Source organism: uncultured Clostridia bacterium (assembly GCA_949742185.1). Taxonomy (GTDB): domain Bacteria; phylum Bacillota; class Clostridia; order UBA1381; family UBA1381; genus CATJNN01. Next base: position 10,463 of record CATJNN010000258.1, read on the forward strand.
ATTTCATACGGAGTGTATTCACTGACCTTGCTGTGGTCTATTGTATTAATTGCAATCAAATAATTATTAATTGAACATTCCAGACCGCCGACAGTAACACCTGTGCAGTTTGCGCCGATAGTGCCGGGGATTTTAAATAAATCTATGGGAGTATACTTTAAAACCGCTCTGCCGTAATATTCCGATAACCACTTTTCAGAATTTATACCCTCATATTTATTCAATACTACGCTTCGGGGATATGCGTCGCCGTGGTCTAATAGCACAAAATTATTTCCGTCGTGAATTGCAAAATGATTCATTGAATGGCTGACGTGATTTTCTTGAAAATCCCCTAAAAAGTTTTCTACTGTCATTTTATTAGTATCCAATATAATTGTAAGCTGTGATTGATGTCTTAATCCGTCATCTGTAAGATAACGCTGTCTTGAAGTATGTACTATTAGCGTATTGTTATGTTCAATCATTCTTAATGTGGAATATGCGAACGGCTCAGTTGTATAACAATCGCTTACGGAAGCCTGTGCAAGTCGGTTAAAATTTTTATCATATTTAACAATTCTGATAACCTCTTTGCTATTGCTTTCTTCTTCGTTGTTTTGACCAAATACTATATAATTATATTTTTCTCCTGCATAAAAACCGCCGAATTTTTCGAGTTCAAGCGTAACAGACTTTGTGCTGAGTAAGGCATAATCACTGTTACTATATGTATTTACGGTAAGTTCGTTATTACTATAATCTACAACATTAAATGTATTATCGCCGTTATCATAAACATAAGAATTTATTACATCTGCCCACCTGTCCGTGCTTTTGCTTTTAAGTTTTGTTGTTTCAGCGTCAAACGCGGCTTGTTTTTGTTCGGCTATTCTTTTTTCTTCAGCCTGTTTTTTCTCACGTTCTACCCGTTCATTCGCCGAGGGACTTTCAACATCATGCAAAAAGGCTTGTAATTTGTGTACTTGTCTTATGCCTGTTGCACCAAAATATTCATCATCGGCAGTTTTATATCCGCAAATCAAGTCCTTTTGTTCCTGTGTTTCAGGTATTAACTGATAACGAAATTCGCTGACCTTATCAACTTTTATTCCGCGTAACTGTACGCCCTCTATTACTTCATTCAAATATTTATTGCCGATAGTACCGTTAGCAGAAAATGTTACATTCCACCAAGAGCCGTCTGCTTCTGTAACAAAAAATTCAACTTGATTAGAAGCCTTTAATTCATCATCAGTTTTTGCGTAGGCAACAACAGACATAAGCAGAAGCACAGTAGCAATTATACAGCTTAAAATTTTCTTTTTCATTCATATTCCCCCTGCAAATCCCATATTAAAGATTTTCAGAAATGCGCCTAAATGATGAAAGTATCTGAATAACCTCTTGTTTTTCCTCCTCAGTGAAAACACCGTCGGGGGCTTCTGCATAAAGTAGATAGTTGCCATATTCAGTAACAAATTCTTCATAATAACCTGTCAAGCCTGTGGCTTCGTGAGTACCGACATACGATTGAGGAATAACCGCATAGCTTGTCTTATTGTCAATCGGCATAAGGTCGCCTGTTTTCATATCATATTCGCCTACAGCTTTTATTTCGCCAACTATAAAATTACCCCATTCAGCCGAAAGGTCTAAAACTCTGCCGTCATCTAATTCCATATATCCCGCTGTAAATTGAGAATCGGCAACCTTTGATACTTCATATTGAACTATGGACTTTCCTCTTCCACCTATTTTGCCAAAGTTTATATAATTTATTGTTACACCTCTGTTATTTGTCAAAATAAAGTTCTCAGATATTCCATTACTCTGCGCTCCTTTGGTAACCTCATTTGTTGTAATTGTCCAATTATCTGAATAATCAAATGCAAACTGAGGCGAGTTTACAGCGTTGACCGTTCCATATTGCGTGGTGTATGTATGATTTAATTCTGCTATTGTCGGCTTTTCGCCCTGCTCTGCATTATCATTGATAATAACTGTCTGTGTTTCACCATTCCAATCTACCGCACTTCCAAATGCTTCTGCTATTGCTCTGACAGGTACAAGGGTACGTTCGCCGACAAGCTGTGCAGGTACATCAAGCGCATAGGATATGCCGTTTTTTGTCATAACTTCACTACCTATAGTAAGCGATACCGTTACATTATCGCGCGTTGATGTAACGGTTTGCGTGTCGCCGTTCCAATCAACTGTCGCGCCCAACGCTTCAAAGATAGCCCGAAGCGGTACAAGTGTACGGTCATTTACCATAATCGGCTGTTGGTCGAATGTAACCGCATTACCATTTACCATAACAGATATATTACTGCTATTTTCCGCACTGCACGAGGTACAGCCCAATGCGATTAGGCTTGACATAATACATACTAATACTTTCTTTTTGAATTTCATTTTTAATTCCTCCTGTTACTTTTAGTATTGTGTGAGTTTGCACCTAACATTTTATCATAGGGAAATAGAAATTGCAAGAAATTTTTGTGAGTTGTTACCTAACATACAAATAGACCTCTGTTTGATATAATTTTTTAGAGGTGATACAGCTATGGAGCAAACTAAAAATGATTATAATATATATGATACAATAAGACGGAATATAAAAAAATACCGAAAGGAAAAAGGGCTGACTTCCGCACAGCTTGCGGAAATGGTTGGGCTTTCTCACGATTTTATCCGTCAGATTGAAAGTGAGAAAACCCGCTATAATTTTTCTGTAGAAACTCTTTATAAAATATCAGTTGCTCTTGATGTGAGTTTGGATAAATTTGTGGAATGATAAAAAGCGGAGATACTCTACTCAGTATCTCCGTTTTTTGTATTATCTGGTGCTTTTGCTATTAAATCCATGACGGATATGTTTTCAAAATTATCAATCGCTATATCTATATCGTTTTTTTCATCTTCACTATAATTACGATATATAATTTTTTGCACCGATTGTTTTTCATCAAAACCGTCTAAATCAAAAATGTTTTTAAGATATTCCTTGTATTCTGAATGAATTTCTTCTCGTTTGCGATTGTAGTCATTATAATTAAATATATCAGAAGATGAATATTGTCTTTCTAACTCTTGTATTTTGTGCAGATAATTATAGAATTGACGGTCAATTAACAAATGCCACTCTGTTAGTTGTGTGAGGTGATTTTTCCTTATAGCCAATCTGAATACTTTATCCAATGATGATACAATATCCACCATAGTATCTCTCTTGCTTAAATAACTTTTCGCATTATAAAAATAGTCGAGCGGTACATCATAAGTCACTGCAATTTTATAGAGAGTATCGGCGTGTATGTTTCGATTATTGTTAGGGTTTAAATACGAATCTAAAGCTTTTGTTGATATATTAAGTTCTTTAGCCATCTTTGCGCGCGTTGTGCCTTTATCTTTAATTAGCTTCTTTATTTGTTTTATACATATTTCCCTAATTTCTTCATCTGATAAATTAGCTTTATTCATTGTTAATTGACCTCTTTCTTATCTTTTTATGTAATAAGTATAGCATAAAATAACAATATTTTCAATGATTTAGAAATTAAATGTATCCATTGAAATATCTTTTGTATCCTTTTTTCTGTATTTGCAGTATTTACGATACACAAATTCAGCAGTACAATAAATTTACAGAGAACGCGTAATCGAGTTTTAAAGAAAGGAGGAACACAACAATGCCTAAAGTATCAGCAGAGTTATACAATGGCAGTCCTAAATTCATATTAGGCGGTCGAATGACTGCCTATCAGTATGAAAATAAAGAACGTGTAAGCGATAAGCCAATAGCATATAAATACTCGCTTATTTCACCATCACATTGCTTTGAAACAATAGTAGTTACCGTAATGGGTGAAGCAGACTCACTTGCAGAAATTTCTGACAGTGATATAGTCAATGCTTGTGCAACGCTAAAGCCTATATGGGTAAAATTGACTGACGGCGTTTTCAATTCTTATAGTAGCAACAACAAAATTGTTACTACAGGCACAGCAAGCGGAATTGAACTTGTGCAGGCTCAAAGCAAGTAATTTAAAACAAGAACGGTTATGGCGGGCATAATTGCCCGCCCATAGCTGATATGTTAAA
>CATJNN010000259.1 GCA_949742185.1 uncultured Clostridia bacterium
GGAGGTCTATTATGGAAATTCGGGTGCTTAGATATTTTCTTGCCGTCGCAAGAGAAGGAACTATTTCCGGAGCAGCTCAAACTCTGCATATGTCGCAGCCAACTCTGTCTCGTCAGCTAATGGATATGGAAGACAGATTCGGCAAAAAACTGTTTATCAGAGGCAACAGACATATCAGTCTTACTGAGGACGGAATGCTGCTGCGAAAGAGAGCGGAAGAAATAATTGACTTAGTGGACAAAACGGAAACAGAAATGGCTGCATCCAGTGAAATTTTAAGCGGAGAAATATATATAGGAGCGGGCGAAACGCAAATCATACGCCCGATTATAAAAATCGCAAAAGAACTTCAGGAAGACTGCCCCGGCATATCATATCACCTTTTCAGCGGCAACGCAGAAGACGTGACAGAGAAGCTGGATAAGGGGCTTCTTGACTTCGGGCTTGTGCTTGGCACGCCGGACAATAAAAAATACAACCATTTAAAACTCCCTGTAACAGACTCATGGGGCGTGCTTATGAGAAAAGATTCGCCGCTTGCAAAAAAAGAATTTGTAATCCCCGAGGATTTATGGAATGTTCCTTTGATTTGTTCGCGTCAGGGACTATTTAAAAAAAATGCTGTTGCAAATTGGTTAAAAAAGGATATGAATAAGCTTAATATAGTTTCTACATACAACCTGATATTTAACGCCGCCATAATGGTAGAGGAAGGGTTCGGCTATGCTCTGTCATTGGACAAATTAGTGAAAACAACCGACAACGATGTATTATGCTTTAAACCGTTTAAGCCGCCTCTTGAAATAGATGCAAACATTATATGGAAAAAATATCAGGTATTTTCGCAAGCCTCAGAAGAATTTTTACAGCGTTTACATAAATCATTTAGTTAATAAAAAACAGCAAAAAATGAACTAATAATTTTAGACAATAGTTTTTATTTAAATTGTATTCTTTGATAATTGTAGAAGTGTATGTATTCATCCATGATTTCTCTTGCTTCATCAAATGTCTGCAGCTTAACCATATATACATTTTGTTTTCAGTATGGAACAAAGTTCTCTGCTAACGCATTGTCATATGGATTTCCTTTCCTTGACATTAACGGAGAATTGAGTGAAACATAACAATCGCGTGAGAAAAGGAACCTGTATTAAACAAGTTCCTTTTCAATCTTTTATTTACGCTTCACTTAATATTCTGAATGCTTTAATCGCAGTATCATAAAATACAAAATGTGTGTCAGACACCGGAATAAATTCTGTCAAAATATATGGCGCGGAAACGCTTGACATATCCAGTACATTACAATATTTACTGTTGGCAGTAATCGGAAGTTCACTTACCTTGCCGCTGGATAAATTCAACTTGCTCACAGCGCCGCCGTCCCAGTAATAGAAACTCTCACCATTCATACCAACGCTACAGTCTAAAGGCATATCAACAATCTTGCTAATCTTGTGGTCAGAAAGATCATATTTTTTTAAATAACCACTATACTCTCCATATTCATATACAGCATTTCCAAAAGGATAGAGATGCCATACATCTCCGCCTCCCAGATACCATCCGCCGCTAATTCTACCTATTTCCGACTTAGTTTCTGTATTTATAATATAATAATACTCACAATAATACTCACGATAATTATCATATAATATAGCTTTATCTTTGCTTAAAAAACATTTAAAACTTATATCATCGCTATTTGCAAACCTACCAAAATTCCAAAATACTTCATCATTGGTAATATCATATGCCACATAATAATTTGCATCATTATTCGGGGCAGCAAACTCCTTTTCGTAGTTTTTATAATAACCTATCATAATCACCCTGTCGTTGTATTCATCATATTTAACTCGTATAGGGGTATAATTTGAACACTTTTCTACAACAACTTCTTCGGTTACGATTTCCGTTGCCTTTTTTTTCCGTGTTTCAGTTTTTTGTAATACCAAGTCATCTGTACTGTAAATCACTTTGGTATCCCCTGTATATGGGTCAAGCGAATAAATATCAGTACCGCTTATATAATATATTCGGCCGCCTCCATAAGTATATTGCTCGTCATCGCTTATATCCACTTTCTTCAGCGTGTCTATCCGATACGGTTTTTCATTTTTCTGCTCAAGAACTTGTTCAGGTTTTTTCGTCGGCTTTGGTTTTTCTGTCGGAGCGGGCGTTGCAGCGCTGACTGTGTCAGACGGTGTTTCCACAGGCGTATCGGGCATATCTACCACCTTATTATCATTCCCATATTGGAGAGCACGCCATAACAATGTAGCCGCCTCTGCTCTTGTTAACGTATTTTGTCCTCTGAATGTACCGTCTTCAAAGCCGCTGATCAAATCTTTTTGTACTGCAACTGCTACATAGGTCTTTAAGCCGTCGGAAATCGAATTTGTATCTGTAAATCGGTTTAGATACGAATAATCAACATTGTTTACATCATAGCCTTTTAATTTTACCATACTGACCGTTACATCTTCCCGCACTGCCGCTTGGTCGGGCTTAAAAGTACCGTCTGTATATGCAGCCAAATAATCTTTTGCCGTATTTACATAAATATTTGCCCAGTGATTACTCATATCATAAAAATATATGTTGTTATCATTTGCGGGCAATCCTGCCGCAAGCACCATAATTTTAGCCCATTCAGCTCTTGTGACAGCTGCGTCCGGTCTAAAACTGCCGTCCTCATCTCCTGCCAATACGCCCTTGTTCACCAGTTCTGCTATGTAACCAAATGCCCAATGGTCTTTTGGTACGTCCCAAAATTTTTGCGGATAATCTGTTTTCGGCATATCCGCAGCAAATACAGCAGTGCCAATGCTAAAAAGCATTGTAATCATTAATAGTATAGAGATTAACTTTTTCATATCCTTTCAATCCTTCTTCTAAAGTTTTCAATTATGAAGTTAAATTATAATCGGCATTCCCCTCTGATTTTTTTACAGCGCATTTTCCCTCATTATGTCTATAGAATTTTGTGCAAAATAAAAAATGCAAACTCCGATTATCGCCAAACAAACTTTATACAGTATGCGATATACCTATACTCATAAGCGGACTTTGCATTTTTATCAAATTCAAAAATAGTGTAATATCTTCCTATTAAAGAATGTGCCCATTTCTACCTATGCTATTTATTTGACGCATTTATTATACAATTAAGCAGAAATGCTTGCAAGGGCATTTTTACGAAGCCATCAATGATGCAGCTGCGCAAAGCGCAGGACAGCAAAGCTGTAAAAAATCTGCGAAGCAGGTTTTCTGCAATCATTTTTTACCGGTTCTGTTCACGACTATTACCGTTTGTTTATACGCATTTTATTTTGTATATCTGTCGATATATTTATCGTATACCTTTGTGTATGCCGCCGACTTGTTGTCATGCATATGCTTTAAATGCGCATGAGGGTCAAAGTCTATGCTTCGGTCGCTTTCAAGCTGTTCAACCGTAAGACCGATATTTGAACAATGGTCTGCGATTCTCTCAAGATTGTTAACAATATCGAGATACACAACGCCTGTGTTAAAGGTACATTCATGCTTTGCCAAACGTTCAAGGTGCTCGTTTTTAAGATGGTCTTTCAAATAATCAATAACATCCTCCAGCGGCTGAACCGACAGCGCCTCCGCCACGTCATGACGGTCGTATGCCGACAACGTCATATCGACCAAACGATTTACCGCCTCATACATCTTATTCAGCTTATGCGACGCAACCTCCGAAAACTGAATGCCTTTTTCTTTCATTTCCAAAACCGAATTTGAAATATTATACGCATGGTCGCCTATGCGCTCAATATCTGTAATAACATGAAACATCGTGGAAACTTCCGTATTCTCATCCTCATTTAAAGACTCGTCGCCTATGCGTACAAGATACTGCGTAATATTAGACTCATACAAATCAATATCATTTTCAATATCCTCAACTTCCTCTTTTGTGCGAACAGATTTTCCGTTAAGCATCTCATATCCGCACGATACACTCGCCGACGCCGCTTTCATCATATTAACAAGCTCTCTTTTTGCCTGAGCAATAGCCAACGCCGGAGTTGACAAAAGACGAGTCTCCAGCATAACCGGCTCTTCGGACCTGTCTGCCTCATACTCTGGCAAAAGACGATTTGCAATAAGCACCAATACCCTGTTAAAAGGAAGAAGAAGCAAAGTATTAACCACGTTAAAGCAAATATGAAAGCCCGCAATATTCGCGCTTGTCGCAGCTCCGGTCCAGCCTGGGATAAATCGTCCCGCCGCCAATGCATACAACACAATAAGGAAAATCAACGACCCTATTATATTAAACAGCAGGTGTACCACTGCAGCTTTTTTAGCCGCGCGGCTTGCGCCAACAGCTGAAATCATTGCTGTTATACATGTTCCGATATTCTGTCCGAGAATAATCGCCGCCGCGCTGTGAAGCTGCAAAAGCCCTGTTGCCGCCGCCGCCTGCAAAATACCTACCGACGCCGACGAGCTTTGAAGAACCGCCGTAAGCACCATACCGAGAAGCACGCCTAAAATCGGGTTTGACAGCTTAATCATAAGCTCGTTAAAGAAGCTGTATCCGCTCAGAAATTCCATTGCGCTGCTCATCATATCCATACCGACAAACAAAAATCCAAAGCCCGCAAGAATCTCGCCTATATTGCTTGAATGCTTTTTATTTACAAACTGTATCAGAATAACTCCGATACCGATTGCTATTGGGGCAAGATAGGTGGGTTTAAAAATATTAATAATCCAAAAGCTTGAATTTATATCCTGCAAGCTTATCAAAACAGACGTTACCGTCGTTCCTATATTGGCTCCCATTATGACGCC
>CATJNN010000260.1 GCA_949742185.1 uncultured Clostridia bacterium
TAAAAATTTTAATGCGTAAAATTTTTGCTTTATGATGTTTTAACTTCGTGAAAGAGCATGGTATTCTTTATTTTGCGAAGTTATAATTTTGAAATTAATGTGGGAGGAATGAATAATGATTTCAAGAAAAGCACAGGCGATAAGCCCGTCGGCGACATTAGCAATTGATTCTAAATTTAAATCCATGAAAGCAAATGGTGAAGACGTTGTTGGATTCGGCGCGGGAGAACCTGACTTTGACACGCCGAAACATATAAAAGAGGCAGCAATAGAAGCTATTAATACGGGAAAAACAAAATATACACCTGCCGCCGGAACACTGGAGCTTCGCAGGACTATAGCTGAAAAATTTAAGCGTGAAAACAATTTGGATTATGCGCCGACTGACATTGTGGTATCAAACGGAGCAAAGCATTCGCTTGTGAATACGTTTATGGCAATATGCAACCCCGGCGACGAGGTTATTATTCCTGCGCCGTTTTGGGTGAGTTATCCGGAAATGGTCAAGCTTGCGGACGGCGTGCCTGTTATTGTGAACGCGTCTGAGGAAAATGATTTTAAGGTGACCGCTAAACAGCTTCGAGCAGCGGTTACGGATAAAACGCGCGCGATTATTATAAACAGTCCGAGTAATCCAACGGGTATGGTATACACGAGGGAAGAACTTAAGGATATTGCGGATTTGGCTGTTGAAAAAAATCTATACGTTGTATCTGATGAAATATATGAGCATTTGATTTATGAGGGACAGCGTGCGTCTATTGCGTCGTTTAATGAAAAAATTAAGGATTTAACCATTATAGTAAACGGCGTGTCAAAAACATATGCTATGACGGGCTGGAGAATAGGCTACACAGCTTCAAACGGCGATATTGCAAAAGTAATGGCAAACATTCAGTCGCATGCGACCTCTAATCCGAATTCGATAGCTCAGGCGGCTGCAGTTGCCGCGCTTGAGGGCGGTTTGGAATGCGTTGAGGAAATGAAAAAACACTTTCTTGAAAGACGCAACTATATGGTGGAAAAAATCAATTCTTTAAACGGAGTATCATGCAAAAATCCTCACGGAGCGTTTTATGTTATGATGAATATAAGCGGGCTTATCGGCAAGGAGTATTATGGTACGGTTATAAATACGTCCGATGATTTTGCGCAGTTGTTTTTAGAGATTGCAGGAGTTGCAGTTGTTCCGGGAACAGGATTTGCCGCTCCTGAATATGTAAGATGGTCTTATGCTACGAGCATGGAGAATGTTAGAGAAGGACTTTGTCGGTTAGAGAAGTTTTTGAATAACGAATATTAATAAAGCAGGTGTAATTGAATGAAATTAGCGGTAATTGGCGCAGGAAATATGGCTACGGCTATAGTTACAGGAATTGTTAAAAATAATATGGTTCCCGCGGAGAACATTATAGTAACAGATTTGGACTGTAACAAGCTGAAAGCCATTTCTAAACTTAAAGTGAATGTTTCAGATGATAATATTGGGGCGGCAAAAGACGCAGATATTGTGCTGATTGCTGTTAAGCCGCATATTTATCCCGCTGTGTTGGAGCAACTTACCTGTATAGACGGACTGGATAAAAAAATTATTGTGACTATTGCTCCAGGATTTTCGATTAAACGTGTAAAAAATATTATTGGAGAACAGGCGCATGTTGTGCGTACAATGCCGAACACTCCCGCGCTCGTTGGCGAGGGAATGACCGTTATGTGTTATGAGGAGCCTACAACTGAGCAGGAGTACAATAGCATAGAAAAGTTATTTGCTTCTTTCGGCAAAACACAGCTTTTAAGTGAAACGCTAGTTAATGAGGTGACAAGCATGTCCGGTTCAGGACCGGCATATGTTTATATAATGATTGAAGCCATGGCCGACGCGGCCGTATATGACGGTATTCCTCGCAATACAGCATATAAACTTGCGGCTCAGACGGTTCTGGGTTCTGCAAAGATGGTGCTTGAGACAGGTAAACATCCCGGAGAGCTTAAAGATAATGTGTGTTCGCCCGGCGGTACGACAATCCGCGCTGTGAAAGTGCTAGAGGACGAGGGCTTTCGTTCCTCACTTATTAATGCGATGATTGCGTGCAACGAAAAGGCGCGGGACATGTAAAAACAGGTATAAAAATTCCTTTCTGCTAATATTATGTATA
>CATJNN010000261.1 GCA_949742185.1 uncultured Clostridia bacterium
ACAAACAATGTCAACCTTTATTTATAAAATAAGTTGACATTGTTTAATAAGTACAATTATACAAGATAGTTTTTGGTTAAAATTTTGTATAAAAAACAAATAAAAATAAAAAATATAGTTGACATTGCACAAAACACATGCTATAATTAAATTACAAACAAGAAAGAGAAATGAAAATCTTTCTTGTTTGAGTATAGTTGTTTCAGAAGGAGGGGATTCCAGTGAGAATTGAATTATCGGAAGACGAAAGTTTTCTTAATGCGGATTTAATAAAGGCTGATTTTGAATACAAAGCGGAATCCTGTTATCTCAAAAAATAAGCGCGGAGGTATAGTCCAATGGTAACTTGATTTTCTGAAAAAATTAACTATGAACAAATTACTAAGACAGAAAGATTCGGCGGCAATAAAGAATAGGTATAAAGAGTATTTGTTGCAGATGTGTTCGCAGCATAAGGATTGCTGGCATAGCCGAAGCGTGACAGATAATGCCTTAGGGTAATTATATATATGTTTGTTATGGTATAGAGATTAAATTGAGTTTGCAGGAATTATACTTTTATAAAACAGCATGTAATTATTTAAGTAATACCGCATAAGAAATTTTCGGAGGGGTTAAAATTGAATATCGAAAAATAATAACGCTCAGCGGGTTTTGTTGAGCGTTATTTTACGTTTATGTAAATAAAGAGTATTTGTTGCAGAATATTAAAACGTTGTAGATTTATCGGGCAAATATGTAAATTTTAATGGGTAGAACATTCTCCTGCTAATTGGTATAATGTTAATTATAAATTAAAAGGAGGATTTATATGAGTTTAGGAAACAGTTTATTTTATGCGAGAAAAAAATGCGGTTTATCACAGGAGGCAGTAGCTGAAAGGCTTGGCGTAAGCAGACAAACAATTTCTAAATGGGAGACAGATGAAACAGTTCCTGATATTTATCAGGCAAAAAAGATGGCAAGATTATATAATATATCATTAGATGACTTAATTAACTTTGACGTGGAGCTAAATGAGATACAAGAAATAATTAATAAGACAGATGAGAAAATAGAAGAAAGAATTGACTGGACATCTGCTTGGGGCAAAAAATATCCGGTTTTAATTCGGTATAGGAACGAAATAAATATTGATATATATGCGCAGAAGATAAATCGTATGCTTGAAGAATTACGGCAGAAATATCATTATAGCGAATTGGACGCTATGCTGATTCTTAAAGATATTTTGTATCAAGTTTGGAAAGAACGAAAAGCAAATTCAAAGCGTTAGGATTTAATTTTTGGAGATAAGCGCTATTTTTTGAACAAAAAGGCAGCGGTCTTATAAAAACCGCTGTCCTTTTTATATTGCTGGATTTTAAAATTTTATTTTGCGGCGAAACTATGCCAGATAGATTATTAGAATAATAATTGTTCTAAATAATAACGAAATTATATATCTAAATCAGTAACATATTTCGCGTTTCTTTCAATAAATTCACGACGCGGTTCAACCTGGTCGCCCATTAAAATCGTGAAGATTTCGTCGGCTGCAATGGCGTCTTCAAGTTTGACTTTCAGCATAACGCGTTTTTCCGGATCCATAGTTGTTTCCCAAAGCTCTTCCGCATCCATCTCGCCAAGACCTTTATACCGCTGGACTTTACAGCCGGGTCCCATGTCGGCGATAAGCGCGTCGCGCTCGTCCTCGTCAAAAGCAAATTTTTCCACTAAATTTTTATTCTTGCCTTTATACACTTTAAACAGCGGTGGCTGCGCAAGGTATATATGTCCTTCGTCAATCAGCGGACGCATATAACGGAAGAAGAATGTCAGAAGCAGCGTTCTGATGTGCGAACCGTCAACGTCGGCATCCGCCATTATAATGATTTTACCGTATTTAAGCTTGGATATATCAAATTCGTCTCCAATACCTGTGCCGAGAGCCATAATAATCGGAAGAAGCTTATCGTTGCCATACACCTTATCCATTCGGGATTTTTCAACATTCAGCATTTTACCCCACAGCGAAAGTATAGCCTGAAAACGGCGGTTACGTCCCTGCGCCGCGCTGCCTCCTGCGGAATCGCCCTCGACGATATACAGCTCCGCATAGTCTTCACCCTCGTCCGTACAGGGCTTGAGTTTTTCGGGGTTAGACATTCCTCCCATTTTCGATTTGCTGCGCGTAAGCTCTCTTGCTCTTCGGGCTGCTTCGCGCTCATGAAGCGCCTCAATGGTTTTAGAAATAATAATTTTTGCTACGCGCGGATTTTCCTCTAAAAATGCGGATAATTTATCGTTTATAGCCCCTTCGACAAGAGTTCTCGCGCCGCTGTTTCCGAGTTTTGTTTTCGTTTGCCCCTCGAATTGCGCTTCCTCGACCTTAACGCTTATAATTGCCGTAAGTCCCTGACGAGCGTCCTCGCCCATAAGACTTTGGTCTTTTTCTTTGAGCATATTATTTTTACGCGCATAGTCGTTTATAACGCGGGTAAGCCCGGATTTAAAGCCCGTTTCATGCGTGCCGCCGTCAACTGTGTGGATATCGTTGGCAAATGACAAAATTGTTTCGGAATACGATGTTGTATACTGAATGGCGAGTTCTAACGACATTCCCTCGGACTGCGTTTCAAAATATATAACCTCGTCGTGCAGCGGCGTTTTATTGCGGTTTAAGTAATCCACAAATTCTTTTATTCCGCCCTCTGCAAAAAGATTATTCACAACGGGCTCCTCGCCGCGATGGTCTGTGAGAATAATGCGTACTCCCTTATTAAGGAACGACTGCTCGCGCATGCGCTTTAAAAGCACGTCATACTCAAATTCAAGAGTTTCAAATATTTCGCCGTCCGGCTTAAAAGTGATTTTTGTACCGGTTTTGTCGGTTTTGCCTATTGTTTTAAGTTTGCAGGTCGCTTTGCCGCGTTCGTAGCTTTGATAGTATATATCGCTTCCGTCGGAAACCTCGACTTCAAGTCTTTCTGAAAGAGCGTTAACAACCGATGAGCCAACGCCGTGAAGACCGCCCGATACTTTATATCCGCCGCCGCCGAATTTGCCGCCGGCGTGCAGAATAGTGAGTACGACCTCAACGGTCGGGATACCCATTTTGGGATGGATTCCAACAGGAATACCACGGCCGTTGTCTGTAACGGTAACGGAGTTATCCGCGTTAATATCAACGAGAATTTCCGAGCAATAGCCTGCCATAGCCTCGTCTATAGAGTTATCCACAATTTCATACACCAAATGATGAAGTCCTGCCGATGAAGTAGAACCAATGTACATACCGGGGCGCTTGCGCACCGCGTCAAGACCTTCAAGAACTTGAATTTGTTCGGCTCCGTATTCAGCTTGTACTTTTTCGTCCGCCATGTTTATTTTCTTCCTTTCTTTTGCTATCACACTATTATTTTTGACGATTTCGCGCGTTTTAATAACGTTGCGGGCGAAATCGAGGAAATATATACCTTTGTTTCATATCCGTTTTGAACAACTATATATGACTTGGGCAGCTCGTCAGTTACGTCTATAACGTTGCCCCTTTCCTGCACGCGTGTCAGAAATTCACGGCTTGAACGCGCAACGGTAGTATTGTCCATGTCGAAAATGCCTATTACATCATTTAAATTCACAACAATATCGCGCCCTAAATGCAGATACATGGTTTACATCCTTTCAAATTGTTTATACCGCTAAACCTCTGTCACCGTTCCTTTTTTTACATAAAACAGCTTTGTGTCAGACGCGTCTGACACCGCTGATGTATCGGTACAGGTTATAATCGTTTGTTTTCCGGCTATGCGTTCCTCCAAGTATGAACGTCTGCTTGCGTCGAGCTCGCTCATAACGTCGTCTAAGAGCAGTATGGGATATTCGCCCTTATGCGTGCAGATATATTCTGTCTGCGCTATTTTCAGAGCAAGTACCGCGCTTCTTTGCTGTCCCTGCGACGCGTATATGCGCGCGTCCCGTCCGTCAATTAGAATGCGTATGTCATCCCGCTGTATTCCCATAAGCGACGAACCGTTTTCAATTTCTCTGCCCCTGTGATTTTCAAACGCTTCATATAATGCGTTTTGAAGCCCATCGCTTTCTATTATATCACAATTTATGCTCGGCGTATAGTAAATTTCCAATTTTTCTTTGCCAATATCGCTGTAAATCCTTGAAGATTCTGATGAAATCTCATCTAAAAACGATTGCCGTTTTTTCATTATATAAGCTCCGTGCTCGGCGAGGCTGTCGTTCCATACGCTCAGCGCGCCGTCCGCCGCTTTGCCGGACGCGCGGAGCGACCTCAAAAGACTGTTTTTTTGCATTAAAGCTTTATGATAGCGCGACAGCGCACCCAGATATTTTGGATAAAGCTGGCTTATCGCCGAGTCTATAAACCGTCGTCGTCCGGACGGCGCTCCTTTTATGAGCATTAAATCCTCGGGTGAGAACATGACTGCGTTTAAGTAGTTCATGAGCATACTGAGCTTTGTAACAGGAGTTTCGTTCATTTTTATTTTTTTTCGTCCGTCACCTAAAAGCCGTATCTCTGCTGCGTGCGAACGGCGTTCGTCTTCAAAGATAAGCGAAAGACGCGCGTATTGTTCGCCGAATAAAATCATTTCCTTGTCAGTTTTAACGCGATAGCTTCGTCCCTGCGAAAATAGATAAACAGCCTCAAGAATATTGGTTTTTCCCTGAGCGTTATTTCCGTAAATAATATTAGTGGCAGGGGAGAATTCAATTTCCGCGTCTGCATAATTGCGGAAGCTGTGCAGCGTTAGCTTATTTGTATGCATAATTATTCCGCTTCCACCGCGATTTCATAATCGCCGTCTTCAAATGCAATTTTAATGCGGTCGCCGGCGTATATTTTTTTGCCGCGCATTGCACACCGTTCGCCGTTTACGCTGACTATACCGGCAAGCACCATATCTTTGCCCTCGCCGCCGGTTGCCGCTATGCCGCTGAACTTTAAAAGCTGGTCTAGCTTTATATATTCGGTTTTAATTGCTATAGTTTCCATTTTTCCTCCTAATGCGATTTACGCTTGACTGAGATTATTTCCGGCATTTGATACAGCTTTTTAATGGCTCTGTCCAGAACCGCCGTGTCGCTTATTTCAAGTCCAAGCTCGATTATCGCGGCGCCTTTTTTCACGCGTCCGTTAATCGAACGGCATGGGATAGACATATCTGATACGGCTTTGCCTATATCGAAAATTATTCCTCCGCGGTCGGCGGCGTGCACCTCTATGGTTGCAACGTAATTCATTTTCTTTGAGTCCGCCCATTCAACGCCTATAAATCGCTCTTTATCTTCCTCCGGCAAGGCCGACAGCTGAATGTTCGGACAGTCCGCCCTATGCACCGACACTCCGCGCCCTTTTGTTATAAAGCCCAATATATCGTCGCCCGGAACGGGACGGCAGCATCGCGCAAGCCGTACAAGACAATTATCTATGCCGCGCACGATAATGCCGTTGCTGCTGACATGCTCCCGTCTGCGATTTTCCTCAGATGCGGCAGACACGGACGCGGACGCCTCTTTTTCCTTTTCTTTTTTTTCGCGGATAAACTCCTCGCGAAGCCGCATAACAATTTTTTGCGCGGTAAGTCCGCCGTAGCCGACGCTTGCGTATAAATCATCAAGGGTTATAAAGCTGTATCGACGCATAATCGGTTCGAGCCATTTCTCGCGGAAAAGCTGTGCATGCGTATAGCCGAGACGGCGAATCTCCTTGTCAATCAGGTCCTTGCCGTGTTCTATATTCTCGTCGCGGCATTCCCGTTTAAACCATTGATTTATTTTGTTTTTTGCCTGCGAGGTTCTGACTATTTTCAGCCAGTCGCGGCTCGGGCCTCTGTTTGCCGACGATGTTAATATTTCAATAATTTCTCCGTTTTTAAGCTTATAGTGATTAGGAACAATTTTTCCGTTCACCTTTGCGCCGACCATTTTATAGCCGACCTCGCTGTGTATTGCAAAGGCGAAGTCGATAACCGAGCTTTCCGCCGGCAGAGACACAACCCTTCCCTGCGGAGTGAACACAAATACCTCGTCTGCGAATAAGTCTATTTTAAGAGTGTTTAAAAAGTCGTCTGTGTCTATAATGTCAACCTGCGTTTCAAGAAGCTGACGTACCCATTCAAGCTTGGAGTCCATCTCGTTTTGCCCCGACACGCCTTCTTTATATTTCCAGTGTGCCGCAATTCCCTCTTCCGCGACCTTATGCATGTCCCAGGTGCGTATCTGTATTTCAAACGGCGCGCCGTTTGCGCCTATAACTGTTGTGTGCAGCGATTGATACATATTTGGTTTAGGCATGGCGATATAATCTTTAAATCTGCCGGGAACGGGCGTGTAATTTTCGTGCACCATTCCAAGCACCGCGTAGCAGTCGGCAACGCTGTCGACAATAACGCGGACTGCAAAAAGGTCGTAAATCTCGTCAAGCGTTTTATTCTGACCGTACATTTTGCGGAATATACTGTAAAAATGCTTTGCTCTGCCTGTAACCTCGGCCTTTATATTTATGGAATGCAGTTTGTTTTTAAGCGTGTCTATAATTCCTGAAATGTAGTCCTCGCGTTCCTGCCGTTTTTGCTTTATACCGCTTCTGATTTCCTCGTATGCCACAGGGTCAAGATATTTAAGCGACAAATCTTCCAGCTCCGATTTGATTTTGGACATACCTAATCTGTGCGCAAGCGGCGCGTACACCTCAAGCACTTCTTTAGCCTTTTCAAGCTGCTTCTCAGGGGACATATATTCAAGTGTGCGCATGTTATGAAGCCTGTCAATCAGCTTGATAACGACAACGCGTATATCCTTCGCCATAGCGAGGAACATTTTTCTTAAGTTTTCCACCTGCTGTTCTTCATGTGTGTTATACTGAAGCTTTTTCAGCTTTGTAACGCCGTCCACAATATCCGCGACGGCAGTTCCGAAAAGTGATTTTATGTCTGAAAGCGTATACGGCGTGTCCTCAACAACGTCGTGCAAAAGCGCGGAGGTTATAGTAACCACGTCAAGCGATAGCGTGTATGCGATGTACGCAATCTGCACCGGATGCTCGATATACTCCGCGCCCGAACGGCGGAGCTGTCCCCGGTGAGCTGCTTTGGCAAGATTATATGCTATAAAAATCATATCTGTGTTTGCGCCGGGAGAGTGAGATTTAATACCGTTTATTATATTGCTTATAGTTGTGTCAGTATCTTCGTCTGAATGAGGCACAACGTCGGTATATTTAACAGAGCTGCTGTCCATCGCGGTTCCCCCCTTTTTTCATATCCTTTAACACAAGCTGCACCGACTCCTCCGAGCGATATGTATTTATGTCCATGCAGAAAGCGACCTCCACAATATCTCCGGCTGAAAACTCTTCCGCCATGCTTCCCATTGAAAAACCGACGGCGTTTATACGCCGCGTACCGTTTATCAGCGTCAGGCGCAGGTGTTTGTTATCCATTCCCATAGTTGTTATATAATCAATTCTCATGTCCGAGAGAGAAAACACAGGTTTCGGGTTGCTTTCTCCGAACGGCTCAAGTGCAGATAGAAGTTTCACGTTGCCTATTGTAATCTGCCGCGGAAGTAACGGACAGTCTATTTCTATACGCGGTATGAGGTCTTCGTCTTTCATAACTTTTTTTGCATATTCATTTATGGCGAAGTCAAATTCCGGTATATTTTCCGTATTTGCGCTCATGCCCGCCGCAAGTTTATGTCCGCCGAATTCTATAAGAAAATCTGAACACTCAGAAAGGGCGTCGAACAGATTAAAGCTTTCAATGCTTCGTCCCGAGCCTTTGCCAATGCCGTTTTCACATGAAAACAATATACATGGTTTATAATAAAGCTTCTGTATTCTTGAAGCCACAATTCCTATAACGCCGGAATGCCAGCCTTCTTTGGCAAGAACAATAATGCGTTTTTTATTAAATTCAGGGTCGGACTCTATCATTTTTACAGCCTGTTCGGCAACAGCCGCTTCCGTTTCCTGACGCAAACGGTTTTCGTCGTCAAGACTGCGGGCAATACGATAAGCTTCGTCGTCATCCTCAGAAAGCAAAAGCTCCACAGCCTGCGCGGCATTTCCGAGCCGTCCTGCCGCGTTCATTCGCGGCGCAAGCGCAAAGCCTATTGTGGCGGCGTTATACGGCGGTTTTGCTCCCGACACCTCTAAAAGCGCGCGCAGTCCGGCATATCTGGAGTGTTCAAGCATTTTCAGCCCTCGGTCCACGATAACGCGGTTTTCGTCAACAAGCGGCATAATATCGGAGATGGTGCCGATTGCTGCAAGTTCGACGTATTTGTCAAAAATTTGAGCCGCGCTTTGTCCATAGTCAAGCCCCAAAGCCATAATAAGCTTAAACGCGACGCCTACGCCGGCAAGCGCGTCGAAGCCATATTCGGAGTCTTCGCGCTTTGGGTTCACAACAGCCGCGGCTTTAGGAAGCGCGTCTTTACAGGTGTGATGGTCGGTTATAATCATATCAAGCCCGCTAAGCGACGCAAAATCCGCCTCGCCGACAGCCGTTATACCGCAGTCCACCGTGACTACAAGCTTAACGCCCTGCTTTATAAATTTGTTTACGGCGACAATGTTGAGTCCATATCCTTCGCTTGCCCGTTCGGGAATGTAGTATGATACGTCTGCTCCGAGGGATTTTAGAAACGAATATACCATAGCTCCCGACGTCATGCCGTCAACGTCATAATCGCCGTATACCATGATTTTTTCGCCGCCGTCTATGGCTTTCCTCAGGCGCGATACAGCCTTATCCATATCGGGAAGCCCCGATGGATGACGGATTGCGCGCATGGATTTTGACAAAAACGATTTAACCTGTTCTTTTTCCGATATTCCGCGGTTTAAAAGAAGCGACGAAATAACGCGCGGCAGCGACATTGCTTCTGCAAGCTCCATCACTTTTTCCGGCGGTATGGTTTTATTTTTGTAAATCCATCGCTTTTCTTTAGTCATATGCTCCCCCGTATTTTAATTGCTAAGTTCCCCAAAATAATGTGCCGCAAATGTTTCTATAAAAATGCGGCAGTATATAATAATATATTGTAGCATAATTTGAAGTGTTTTGCAACATTAACATATATCTTAACGCGTATTTTTTTGAGGGTTTATCAATACTACGCCGCAGTGTATAAATAAAAAATACAATCCTGTAAAAGCAAATTCCGTTTGCGGGCTATAAAAGAAATCATTTGCGCGTATACTTGAAATTTTTTGCGCGTTGTCGTAAAATAAAAAGAAAACCTTTCAGGGATAATGTAAACAATCAAAATGCGTATGGGTATTAATCATTGTTCAACGTTTTGTCTGCCCAAGGCAAGGCGTCAGAATTTTTTAATTAATAATTTTGGGCAGAAAGGCTATGGTAATTAGTATGTATATTTCAGATATATTCAAAAACAAATCTGCGGCGCTGTCGTTTGAGGTTTTTCCTCCGAAAAAGGATAGTGCGTTCGATAGCGTTCAAAGCGCGGTTAACGCTTTGGCAAAAGAAAACATAGATTACATGAGCGTCACATACGGCGCGGGCGGAAGCACAACGAAAAACACTGCCGCGGTTGCCGACCATATTCAGAATGATTTAGGCGTGACCGCTTTAGCGCATCTGACTTGTGTGTCTTCAACAAAAGATGAAATACGCTCTATATTGGATGACCTGCGTGTCCGAGGTATAAAAAACATACTTGCGCTTCGAGGAGACCTTCCGCAGGACGTCAGTTTTCCAACGCCGCGTCAATATAAATATGCGTGCGAACTGGTGCGTGAAATTGCGAATTACGGCGGTTTTTGTATAGGAGGCGCATGTTATCCCGAGGGACACCCCGACTGCGCGTCGCTAGATAAGGACATAGAAAATCTTAAAGCCAAGGTGGACGCGGGCTGTTCTTTTCTTGTTACGCAGCTTTTCTTTGATAACGACCTGTTTTATGAATTCCGCAATAAGCTTGTGCAGAAGAGAATAAACGTTCCTGTGACGGCGGGTATTATGCCGCTGACAAGCGCCGGTCAGATTGATAAAATGTGCGTTTTGTCCGGCGGAGCGGCAATGCCGGGAAAATTCACGCGTATGTTCGCAAAATACCGTGAAAACCCTATCGCGCTGAAGCAGGCGGGAATAACGTATGCAATCGACCAGATTACCGATTTATTATCGAGCGGCGCGGACGGTATACATATATATACAATGAACAAGCCTGACGTTGCCGAAAAAATTACTGCGTCTGTTAAGCATTTATTTTAGGAGGAATTTATGAATATTCGCGAGTTGTTGGGGAAAAAGCCGCTGTTTTTCGACGGAGCAATGGGAACAATGCTTCAAAAAAACGGACTTTCGGGCGGAGAGCTGCCGGAAACGTATAATATCACGCGTCCAGGGCTTATGTATGACATTCATATGCAATATCTTAAAGCGGGCAGCAACATTATTTCCGCAAACACATTCGGCGCGAACGCGCTTCACGAAGCCGAGCTTGGCGCAAAGCTTGAGGACATTATCGAAGCGGCAGTATCCCATGCGAAAAAAGCGGTTAATGATTTTGGAGAAAAGGAAAGATTTGTCGCGCTTGATATAGGACCGTCTGGAAAGCTTTTAGAGCCTATCGGAGATTTGTCTTTCGACGACGCGTACGAGCTTTTTGCCCGTACGGCTCGGGCGGGAGCGGCTGCAGGAGCGGATTTAGCGATGATTGAAACAATGTCGGACACGCTTGAAGCAAAAGCCGCAGTATTAGCGGTTAAGGAAAATACAGACTTACCCGTGTTTTGCACTATGACTTACGATGAAACAGGAAAAACGCTTACGGGCGCGCGTCCGCCCGTTATGGCGGCTATGCTGGAGGGCTTGGGCGCTGACTGCATCGGCATAAACTGCGGACTCGGACCCGAGCAGATTATTCCGCTTATGGAGGAGCTTGCCGCATGCTCGTCAATACCGATTATGGCGCAGCCAAACGCGGGGCTTCCTGTGATTGAAAATGGAAAGACCGTATACACCGTGACTCCCGAAGATTTTGGAAGGCAGATGAAAAAAATTGCCGCGCTCGGAGCAAGCGTTCTCGGCGGCTGCTGCGGAACAACGCCCGAACACATTCGCGCCCTTGCGGAAGCCTGCGTCGTCTTTTCACCGTCTGTAACTGAAAAAAACGAAACGGTTGTAACGTCGTATTCGCGGCTTGTCAAACTCGGAGACGTACCGGTGATTGTCGGTGAACGTATTAATCCAACGGGAAAAAAGAAGTTCAAACAAGCTCTTGTCAGCGAAGATATGAACTATATTTTAAATGAAGCGGTGTCTCAAAAGGAGGCGGGCGCGCATATTCTGGATGTTAATGTGGGCTTGCCTGAAATAGATGAAAAAATGATGATGGAGAAGGCGGTTAAAGCGATACAGTCAACCTCCGACCTGCCGCTTCAGATTGACAGTTCCGAGCCGCCTGTTTTAGAACGCGCCATGCGCATATATAACGGAAAGCCCATGGTGAATTCGGTTAACGGTAAGCGTGAATGCATGGAAGCAGTGTTTCCTCTTGTTAAAAAATACGGCGGCGCGGTTGTCGCGCTTGCGCTTGACGAGGGCGGTATTCCTCCGACTGCTGAGGGGCGCTTGGCGATAGCGGAAAAAATTGTACGGACAGCCGAAAGCTACGGTATATCTCGCAAGGATATAATTATAGACGCTCTAACCCTCACTGTCTCGGCGCAGCAAAAGGAATCGGGCGAAACCGTAAAAGCCATACAAATGATAAAAGAAAAGCTCGGAGTGAATACAATTTTAGGAGTATCTAATATTTCTTTCGGGCTTCCACGACGCGAGCTTGTAAATAGTACCTTTTTTGCAATCGCGCTTCAAAGCGGCTTAGACGCGTGTATAATAAATCCCTGTTCGGACGCTATGATGGACTCATACCGCTCATACTGCGCGCTTTCGGGCGCGGACGAAAACTGCGCTTCATATATTGATGCATACACAGGCACCAAAGCAAAAACTGTTGTTGAGCGCGCTCAAAACAACGGACAATCGGTTGCGTCGCTTGGAAACGAGGAGGCAGACAAGCTTTTTAATTTAGTAATAAAAGGATTAAAGGAGCAGTCATACGACGCAACAAAACTACTGCTTCAAAAAATGGAGCCTTTGGATATTGTAAATAATGTTCTTGTAAAAGCTCTTGATGTTGTGGGCACGGAATTTGAAAAGGGAACAATGTTTCTGCCGCAGCTTATGATGAGCGCGGAAACGGTAAAAAAGTCGTTTGACGCCATTAAAGAGCATATCGAAAGCAGCGGCGGAGCGCAGGAGATTAAAGGAAAAATAGTTATAGCCACAGTTAAGGGCGATATACACGATATAGGTAAAAATATAGTACGGGTACTTTTGGAAAACTACGGCTATGAGGTTATCGACCTTGGAAAGGATGTTGAACCCGACGCGGTCGTTGAGGCGATAAAATCAGAGAAAGCTCCTCTCTGCGGGCTTAGCGCGCTGATGACGACAACTGTGATGAGCATGGAGCGAACAATTAAAGCAATACGAAAAGCTGTTCCCAAAACAAAGGTTATGGTCGGCGGCGCGGTGCTGAATAAGGAATACGCCGACATGATAGGTGCAGATTTCTACGCTAAGGACGCGCTTGCGTCGGTAGAATACGCAAACAAAATTTTTGACGTCTGAAAAATCTTAAAATGTTTTACGAAAACTCACTGGTGTTTTGAGAGGCGTTGTGTTTTTGATAATTGTTTTGCAGAAATTAGATCAAAAAGGGACGCATAATATTATGCGTCCCTTTTTCATAAGTTTTCAAGCGCGCATAATAGAATCCGCGCATTTTCTTCATAAATTGTGTCGAGCATTTCCAGGGGAAGCGGATTTGTTCCGTGTCCCATTTCTATGGTGAATCCGGGCTTTGCAAATTCCTTTAAAAACCAGTCCTTGCATCCGCCGAACGCCGCAGTTCCTGTGGGCGCTGTCACAGTATATCCGCTTACGGCGGCAAGTTTTTGCGCGATTTCTTCAGAATGCGGACTGACGCAGCCGTCAAAATCATAATAAATTTCGCCGCCCTGACTGTGAAACGCAATTAGCATATCTATGTTTGTTCTGCGTACAAATTCCACAACAGCGCGCGTTTCGGGCTCGCTTTCTGGATAAGCGCCTGCATATTTTGATGGCGACGGGCTTTGCATAGCCGCGCGCCAGCCCGCGTCGTAATTATGATTTATATCGACTCCGCGCGCGTTTGCCTGCCATACCTTATGAAAGCTGTGAATACCAACACTTGCCACAAGCTGCTGATGAAACGGATTTGTGATATCAATTCCGTTAACAGCAATATCAACGCCGTCTGGGTTGACCATAGGAACTGCATATAATGCGCTTCGATGAAAAAGACGGCTTATATCATAACCGAAAAATGGGGTATGGTCGATAAGCGCTGCGGCATAATCTTTCATAAAACGCATAATAAATGACGACGTTATATATTCAAGACCATGGTGAGCGCCGTTAATAAATAAGCGACGGCTTCCGTCGCCTACACGCATACAGGTAAGCTGTCTGCCCATAACGCTCTCTCCTATTGAAAACGCTTCTATAAATCCATACCGCTCGCACAGCGCGTCCATATCGGCGCACAGCAAATCATAATCATATTCCATACGGCGTTTACCTCCAATTTGTTTATTTACAATATATATGCGCAAAAAAACGGTTTATGACTGCACAAAAAATAATGCGAAGAAAAAGTATTTAGAAAAAATTTTTTAAAGTCATTGTAATACAGCCGTTTTTAGTATATAATGTAGGAAATATTAAGTAAAATAAATTGGAGGAGTTTATAATATGGCACAAGAAGAAAAGCAGTTATCCGAACTGCTGCAAATACGCAGAGATAAGCTTGCGGAGCTTCAGGAGGAAGGACGCGATCCGTTTAAGCTCACAAAATTTGAGAGAAGTCACACGTCAGACCAGCTTAAGGAAAACTGCACTATAGAAAAGCGCGAGATTACAAAGCGCGGTTCTGACGAGGTTGAAATTATAGACGCGAAAATATCGCCGTTTAATGGACAGAATGTGTCTGTTGCGGGAAGAATAATGTCTAAACGCGGTATGGGCAAGGTTGGATTTCTTCATATTGCCGACATGGACGGACAAGTTCAGCTTTTCGTGAAAAAAGATATTCTGGGGGAAGAGGAATATAATCGCTTCAAAAAGCTTGATATAGGCGATATTATAGGCGTTGGCGGCGAAGTGTTCACAACTCAGACAGGCGAGATTTCAATAAAGGTAAATTATATAACGCTCCTTTCAAAATCACTGCTTCCGCTTCCAGAGAAGTTTCATGGAATGACGGATACAGATTTAAGGTATCGCCAGAGATACATTGATTTAATAATGAACGAGGACGTTAAAAAGACGTTTGTAAACCGCTCTAAAATTATTGCTTCAATACGCAATTATCTGAATAAGCAGGGCTTTTTGGAGGTTGAAACGCCAATGCTTGTTTCAAACGCCGGAGGCGCTGCGGCAAGACCGTTTGAAACGCATTTTAACGCTTTAGACGAGGATTTTAAACTCCGTATTTCTTTGGAGCTGTATTTAAAGCGTCTTATTGTGGGCGGATTTGACAGAGTGTATGAAATTGGACGCGTATTCCGAAACGAGGGCTTAGACACGCGCCATAACCCTGAATTTACGCTTATGGAGCTGTATCAGGCATACACGGATTATCACGGTATGATGGATTTAACGGAGAATTTGTATCGCCATGTGGCGCAAGAGGTTCTCGGTACAACAAAAATTGTATACAACGGAATTGAAATGGATTTGGGTAAGCCGTTTGAGAGAATTACTATGGTGGACGCAGTCAAGAAATATGCAGACGTGGACTTTAATGAAATTAAAACGCTTGATGAAGCCCGTGCTGTCGCTGACGCACATCATATTGAATATGAAAGCAGACATAAAAAGGGCGATATTCTTAATCTGTTTTTTGAGGAGTTTGTTGAGGAACATTTAGTGCAGCCAACTTTTGTTATGGATTATCCTATTGAGATTTCGCCGCTTACAAAGAGAAAGCCTGATAATCCCGATTATGTGGAGCGTTTTGAGTTCTTTATGAACGGCTGGGAGGTTGCTAACGCGTATTCTGAGCTTAACGACCCGATTGACCAGCGTGAACGTTTTAAGGCGCAGGAAGAGCTTTTGGCACAGGGCGACGAAGAGGCGAATACAACAGACGAGGACTTTATGCGTGCTCTTGAAATCGGTATGCCCCCAACAGGCGGTATCGGAATAGGTATCGACCGTATGTGTATGCTGCTTACCGATTCACCTGCAATCCGTGATGTTTTGCTGTTCCCTACAATGAAACCATTGGAGAAATAAATGGCGTAGGTGTGCGGTTTTAAGGAATTAAAATCCAAAACTTACGACTAATTTACGACCAAATAAAGAGAACACGCTAAAAATAAAACCGCCTACGGTATCAACCATAGGCGGTTTTATGTAAAAACATTTATTATGCGGTACAAACTTCTAAAGATTCTTCTTGTTCATCAATTGTTTCATCGTGAATTAGTTTAAAATCTAAAACATCATCACTGTCAATTACAAAGATTTGGTCATAATATGATTCATATTCGCTTTTATCAAATCCCAACAATTCAAGATAGTAATCTTTTAATTCTTCAATAGCGTCTAATAATCTAGGTTTGTATACAGATTTATAATTCTCAAAGCCTGTTTGATATTTATAAATAATTAATTTATGCCTATTATCATATTTTAGCCATTGAGTAATAATATCCCATCTGCTTTTATCTGATTTACCAAATGATAACCCATAAGCATAGATAATTCTACTTGAACTTATAAGGCTAACAAAATCATTTTCGGCTTTTTCGTTGCCTATGTATTCATTTACTGCTGATTTTATGCAATACTTACTTATAGAATTATCTTTTTTTAAATTTTCGTTTTTAAATTGTTCTATTGAATCAATACCTATAATAATAGAATTATTAAGTGTTCCATGTATATTTAATGTTTTATCTATAGCCTCTACATAT
>CATJNN010000262.1 GCA_949742185.1 uncultured Clostridia bacterium
CCCGCCGTAACCTTTCCGTATACGGGCACCTCCAGAAATTTGTCGTCATAATAGCCCGCTGAGAATTCCTCTGCCTTTTTCTGCATACCAACAACACGCAGAGAGCGGTTTTTTGATGTTTCTTTAATTATTTTTCCGGCACCCTCAAGTTTTTTCAGGCGCGCGTGAACTGTGGCTGTGGAGGTTAATCCGACAGCCTCGCATATTTCGCGCACAGTAGGGGGGAAACCTTTCGCTTCTATTTGCTCGCTTATAAATTCAAGTATTTCATAATCCTTTGAAGAAAGCTCTGCCATAATAAAATCCTCATTTCCGCAGCGAGATGAACGCTGCTGAATTTTGCTGTTTGCCGGACAAACTCATATTATACAGTTCGTTAATCGAATGCATTTTTGGCTCTTTTTATTAGTATAACACAAGTTTTAGGGTAAAGTCAAACAAATGTTTTATTTTATGGTTGTTTTTTTTCGAAGTTTTTGGTATACTAGTAACAATAAATTTTAATTTGAAAGGAATGGTTATAATGACGCAGTTTATGGATGATAATTTTTTGCTCGATACTCCGTCGGCGCAGAAGCTTTATTTTGATTATGCAAAAGATATGCCGATTTTCGATTATCATTGCCATTTGCCGCCAAAAGAAATATGGGAGAATAAGCCGTATGAGAATATTACGCAGGTTTGGCTTTACGGAGACCACTATAAATGGCGCATGATGCGCGCTGTGGGAATTGATGAGGAATGCGTAACGGGAGGGGCAAGCGACTGGGAGAAGTTTTATGCGTATGCGTGCACAATGCCTTCGCTGATAGGAAATCCGCTTTACCACTGGACGCATCTTGAGCTTCGTCGTTTTTTTGGAGTTGACGATATTTTGAATGAGCAGAATGCGGAAAAAATTTGGAATACTGTTAATGCGAAGCTTAAATCCGACGGATTTTGTCCGCGCAACTTCATTGAAAAATCGAATGTGAAGGTAGTGTGCACAACTGACGACCCGTCCGATGATTTGCATTATCATAAAATGCTTGCGGACGAGGGAAAGCTGAAATGCCGTGTGCTTCCAACGTTTCGTCCCGATAAAGCGGTGGAAATAGGAAAGAAAGATTTTTCTGAATATATCTCTGCGCTTGGGAAGACGGAATGTACCAAAATAGATACTTTTGCAGATTTATGCGGCGTGCTCAGAAAGCGTATGGAATATTTCCATGACGCTGGATGCCGAATCGCTGACCATGCGTTGACTGTTGTGCCTTATATGGAGGCGGAGATTGAGGAAATTGAGGATATTGTGAAAAGAGCTGTGAGCGGAGAGAGAGTGGACGCTGCAGCTGAGGCAAAATATAAAACCGCCGTTTTGCAGTTTTGCGCAAGGGAATATTCAAAGCTTGGCTGGACTATGCAGCTGCATCTTAATGCCATTCGTAACAATAACACAAAAATGTTTCGTCGTCTTGGTCCAGACACAGGATATGATTCAATCCTTGATTTATCTTCGGTTGAGAACTTATCTAAATTTTTGGATAGTTTAGAGCAGTACAGCGAGCTTCCGAAAATAATTTTATACAGTTTAAATCAAAATGATAACGCGGCTCTTGCGGCAATGATGGGCTGTTTTCAGGGCGGAGGTATCGAGGGCAAAATGCAGCTTGGGTCGGCATGGTGGTTTAACGACCACCGCGACGGCATGGAAAAGCAGATTCACGACCTTGCAAGCGTGGGCGCTCTGGCAAAGTTTGTGGGTATGCTGACAGATTCCAGAAGTTTTTTGTCATATCCGCGTCATGAGTATTTCAGACGCATTTTATGCCGAGTTATAGGTCAATGGGTTGACGGGGGAGAATATCCCGAAGATTACGACGCATTAGGTAAAATTGTCCGCGGTATTTGTTTTGAGAATGCAGTGCGATATTTTGATATTACTTTATAAAATGATTTGGATATAAAATAAAAATGCAGAAAGCTTATGCTTGTCTGCATTTTTATTTTATAAGTTGTGAATTGATAATAAAAATATTATTTTATTTGTTTATTAAATTTTGCATAATTTCGACTATTTTAAATTTCATTTCAATGTCCACATTGTCTTTTTGGCTTATCAGTTCCAGGCTCTCATTTTCAAGAGCTGCTGTAAGCTGATTTTTTCCGCTATCATCGAGCTCGCCGGTCACCTCCTGAGTAAAGCACAGGGGCGGATACATTACACACCACCACTTTTGCCCCGCGCCGTTTCCGAGAACAATTCTCACGCCTGAATACCAGCCTTGAGGAAGAGTTATATTGGCGTATTCTTTTTTAGGGAAGTGAAATGTTCCGTATTCTGCTTTTGCGCTATATGAAAACTCATGTTCTGACAATACGCGGTTCGCGGTATCTGTAATTTCTTCCAATGAAAGCGAATTGTTTGCGCGGGCTTTGGCGATAACTGCATCGCGTACTTTAAGTTTTACTTCCTGATCGATGCTGCTGTCGCTGTTAGCTATGATATGAAGCCGCAGGAGATGTTCTGATAAGTCCGCCATAACCGAGTTTGTATAAACCACGGACATAATCATGCAGAGAATACCTGCGGTAAAGCATATTATTATTTTTTTCATATGTAAACCTCCTTATGAAAGGATTATTGACAGATTATCTGAAAAATATACTGCATAATTTCAAACAAAAACGGAAAATCTAAGAAGAGTCAAACAGGGTGTTAATCTCTGTAGTATTTTTGCAGTTTGTATCGCAGACGCATGGTACGAAAATAAAACAAAGGAGGAGTTACTTTGAAGCGAATAAAAATTATTGCTGTTTGTTTGGCTGTTGCCGCGCTGATTTCATACTTTGGCTTTACGCGTATGCCGGACAGAGCTCAGGCAAAAACAGCGCGGACGTCGAACGATACGCAGCTTCTGGCGCGTGCAGTAAACGGCGAAGCGCGAGGCGAACCATATGAGGGACAGGTCGCAGTAGCGGCGGTTATTCTAAACAGAGTCGACCACTCGTCGTTTCCAAATTCCATTTCCGGCGTGATTTATCAGCCTGGAGCATTCACAGCCGTCGCCGACGGACAGATTAATGTGCCGATAGATCCTAATTCTACGGTTTATAAGGCTTGTCAGGACGCGATTAACGGATGGGACCCGTCGGGCGGGGCGATTTATTATTTTAATCCCGATACAGCGACAAACGCGTGGATATGGTCGCGTCCTTTAATTAAGATGATAGGCAAGCATAGATTTTGTAAATAGGGGGTTAATATGGATACACAAGTAATGAAACGAAACAGAGGACATATAATTGCATATATCATTCTATCATTGGTGATTGTCGCGCTGCTTTGGTGGGCGATTGCGCAGAACATGCGGGCAAAACGAGTGGAGGCTTCGGTGCAGAATCAGTATAATCGCGCGTTTTTTGAGCTTGCTGATTATGTGGACGACATTGATACATCGCTTTATAAGAGTATGCTGGTAAATTCGCCGGCTCAGATGGCAACGATTTCTACAGATATTTTCCGTAAATCTGAGGCGGCAAAAAGCTGTTTAGGTCAGCTTCCGCTTTCTAACGTTGAGCTTGATAACACGTCTAAATTTTTGTCTCAGGTGGGGGATTATTCATATTTTCTTGCGCAGAATATGATTAAAAACCATCCCGTTACAGACGAGGAATATAAAAATCTGGAGTCGCTGAAAAATTATTCGGCGTCGCTTAACGACGCGTTGCTGAAAATGCAGAACGAGCTGTACAGCGGCGATATTTCCTTTAATTCAGGAAGCGCAAACAGACGTTTTTCTCAGACCGTGGAGGCCGCGGGAGGAGATGTGTCGACAGGTATGGAGGGTGTTGAAAAGGATTTTGAATCATATCCGTCTTTAATATACGACGGTCCGTTTTCAGAGCATATTGAAACAGCGAAGCCTGTGATGCTGGAGAACGCTCCGGAAATTTCGCAGGATGAGGCGATGGCTAAGGCGAAAGAGTTTCTTGGTTCGCGCGGCGACGCTCTCAGCTTTGAGAGCGACACACAAAACACAAATATTGACGCATACACGTTTGCGTCTAATCAGGATAATCGTCAAATAAGCATAAGCGTGACAAAAAAAGGCGGCTATGTTATTTATTTTCTTGATAACCGCAGCTCCGACGCAGAGAATATAAGCACTGAAGCTGCAGTTGCAAGCGCGGCCGATTTTCTGCAGAGCAAGGGCTTTGTATCTATGAAAAATAGCTATTTTGACAAAAGCAATAATATAGCCACGATTAACTTTGCCTACTCTGAAAATAATATAACCTGTTATTCAGACCTTGTCAAGGTTCGCGTTGCTCTTGACACAGGCGAGGTTATAGGCATGGAATGTCATGGATATATAATGAATCACAAACAGCGCAGTCCTTCCGCTCCGAGACTTTCTGCGGCGGACGCGCGCGCAAAGGTTAATCCAAGACTTATGATTGAGTCGGAAACTATGGCGATTATTCCGAAGGACAGCATGAAAGAGGTTTATTGTTATGAATTTCAGGGCAAATATCAGGAGCGTAAGTTTATTATATATATAAACGCCGACACCGGCGAGGAGGAAAAGATTTTGATTTTGCTTGAAACTGAGGATGGTATATTGTCAATGTAATCTGAAATATTCATTTTTAATGTTGTACTCGTAAAACTAATATAAAAAAGGAACTGAAAACCAGTTCCTTTTTTATATTAGATTGTATCAAGAGCGTCAGAAAGCGCAGATATAAGGTCGTCTATATTTTCGGTGCCAATTGACAGCCGCACGGTGTTCGATTTAATACCTTGCTCTGAAAGCTCGCGTTCATTGCATTGGGAATGGGTTGTTGTTGCAGGATGTATAACAAGCGATTTTGAATCTGCAACGTTAGCAAGAAGAGAGAATATTTCAAGGTTATCGATAAATTTATGTGCCTGCTCTTCGCCGCCATTAACTTCAAACGTGAATATGCTTCCGCCGCCGTTCGGCAAATATTTTTTATACAGCGCGTGGCTTGGTTCTGTTTGCAGGGACGGATGATGTACGGCTTCAACCTTGAGATGGTTATTGAGGTATTCCACTATCTTCAACGCGTTCTCAACATGGCGTTCCACACGTAGAGAAAGAGTTTCAAGTCCCTGTAAAAATATAAAGGCATGAAACGGGGAAAGAGTTGCTCCGGTGTCGCGCAGAAGCAAAGCTCTTATGTACGTCACAAAAGCCGCCGCTCCAACAGCTTTTGTGAAGCTGACGCCGTGATATGACGGATTCGGCTCTGTGAACTGGGGAAACCTCCCTGATTTCTCCCAATCAAATCTGCCGCTGTCGATTATCCCTCCGCCGATTGCCGTGCCGTGTCCTCCGATAAATTTTGTCGCGCTGTGTACAACAATATCTGCGCCGTATTCAATAGGACGAATTAAATACGGAGTTGCAAAGGTTGAATCGACAATAAGCGGAATACCGTGCTTATGCGCAACTGTTGCGACAGTTTCTATATCGATAAGATTTGAGTGTGGATTGCCGAGCGTTTCAATAAATATAGCTTTTGTGTTGCTTTGGACAGCCGCTTCAAATGCGCCGTCAGCTTCCGGGTCGACAAAAGTAGTAGATATGCCGTAGTCAGGCAAAGTGTGCTCAAGCAGGTTGTAGGTACCGCCGTAGATAGTTTTTGAAGCAACAATATGGTCTCCGGCTTTTGCTAAAGCCTGAAACGTATATGTAATTGCCGCCGCTCCGGAAGCGACCGCCAGAGCCGCGTTTCCGCCTTCCAATGCCGCGATGCGCCGCTCGAATATATCCTGAGTCGGATTTGTGAGTCTGCCGTATATGTTGCCCGCGTCGCGCAAAGCAAAACGGTCTGCCGCATGCTGTGAATTGCGGAATACATATGAGGTTGACGCGTAAATTGGCACGGCGCGCGCGTCTGTTACTGCGTCTGCTTGCTCCTGCCCTATATGAAGCTGTTTTGTTTCAAAATGCCATTCTTTTTTATTCATATTATTTCCTCCTCTATAGTTTGCATACATAAATCCCTATAAAAATACTATGATTTAATTATAGTACATATTTCCTGTTTGTCAAGTGTTTTTTTATTTAAGTTAATATTTTGGCAGGAAGTTTAAGCAATATAATTAATGAAAATAAGCGGTAGAGGAGAGCGCCTGTTTGTTTTGCTGTCGCTTCGCAGAGCAGTTATTAAAAAATACCCCGAAGACTATTCTTCGGGGTATTTTTC
>CATJNN010000263.1 GCA_949742185.1 uncultured Clostridia bacterium
CGGCTATTCGTTATGTTTTAATGCGGTGTAAAGGAGAAATATATGATACATAAAAAGATTGACGGTGGTAAAGCATTTGATTGGGGTAGGACGTCGGCGGATTACGCCCGCTGGAGAGATATTTATCCGGCAAAATTTTATGAGAAAATACTTGAGCTTGGAATGTATAAAAAGGGACAGCATGTGCTGGATATCGGCACAGGCACAGGCGTACTTCCGCGCAATTTATATAAATACGGAGCGAAAATAACAGGCGCGGACGCGTCTGAAAATCAGATTAAAGAAGCGAGACGGCTGTCCGAGGGAATGGATATTGATTATGTCTGCTGCCGCGCGGAGGAGATAGAGCTTAGCGGGTTTGACGTTGTGAGCGCGTGCCAGTGTTTTCATTATTTCGGCCATAACACGCTTGCGCCCAAAATAGCCGGTATGCTAAACAGCGGCGGATTGCTGGGAGTGATGTTTATGGAGTGGCTGCCGTTTGATGATAAAGTGGCGAAAGAGAGCGAAGAACTGGTTTTGAAATATAATCCATACTGGTCGGGAGGAAGCTTTAAACGAAAACCGCTGCCTATTCCCGAGCCGTATAAACAATATTTTGATGTTGAAAGCCGCGAGGAGTTTGACGTTTCCGTGCCGTTTACGCGCGAAAGCTGGAACGGTCGCATGAAGTCGTGCCGCGGCATAGGCGCGTCGCTTTCGGATGTGGAAATTGAGAAGTTTGAAAAGGAACATTTAAAAATGCTTTCCGATATTGCCGATGAGGAATTTAAAGTTTTGCATTTTGTATCAATCGTGACTTTGAGAAAGAAGTAAATAATGAAAATAATTCGGTGCGTCAAACCACGATAGCAGCTAATAAAAAAATCGCATAGATAACTATGCGATTTTTTTATTTAAACGATTATTCAGAGCCTTTTTTAACCTCTTCCGCATGAGATTTTTGAATATCGGGATTCATTGAAAGCATAGGCTCAATATTTTTATGATGAAAATGACGGTCCGCATAGTTTTTTGTGCATTTGTAGACTAAGGGCGAGAGAGCCAGAACGCCGATAAGATTCGGAACCATCATCATACCGTTAAATGTGTCTGATAAATCCCATGCGAGGTTTTCTCCCATAACCGCTCCTCCGAAAACGGCAAGAACAAATATGAGTCTGTACGCTAGGGTTGATTTTGTTCCGAAAAGGAATTCGCACGCTTTTGTGCCGTAATGGCTCCAGCCGAGAGTTGTGGAAAAAGCAAAAAGCAGAAGAGCAATCGCTATAAACATAACACCGGGAGCGCCAAAGGTATTGCCGAACGCCCTGCCGACAAGCTCGCCTGTGTTTTCTATTTCCAGAGCCAGCGCTCCTGTTTCAAGGTTTATAAGTCCGGATGAAAGAAGCGTAAACGCAGTGAGAGAACAAACGACAAGCGTGTCTGCAAAAACTTCAAAAATTCCCCACATTCCCTGACGGACAGGCTCTTTAACGTTAGAGTTGGAATGAACCATAACAGACGAGCCGAGCCCTGCTTCGTTTGAGAAAACCCCGCGCTTCATGCCCATTTGCACCGCCATTTTAACGCCTGTGCCGACAACTGCGCCGCCAACGGCTTTAAGTCCGAACGCGCTTTTAAATATAGAAACAAAAACAGCCCCCAGTTGATTTATATGTATAATACAAATTGTTATGGTGCCAAGCAGGTATAAAACGACCATAACGGGAACTATTTTCTCAGTAACCGCAGCAATACGTTTCAGACCTCCCAATACAACCAGTCCAGTAAGTATCATGATTGCAATGCCGGTTATAAAACGTGGTATGCTGAATGCATTTTCCATATTGGTGGCAATAGTGTTCACCTGAGTCATGTTACCGATACCGAAAGAGGCAAGAATACAGAAAATGCTGAAAAGCACCGCTAATATGGCGCCTATGTATTTGCAATGTTTAATTTTTCCGAGACCGTCGCGCAGGTAATACATTGCGCCGCCGCTCCACTCGTCCTTGTCGTTTTTTCTTCTGTATAATATACCGAGCACATTTTCGGCATAATTTGTCATCATGCCAAAGAAGGCGATAATCCACATCCAGAATACGGCCCCCGGACCGCCTGCCGCAATGGCAGAGGCAATGCCCGCTATATTTCCTGTGCCGACGGTCGCCGCAAGCGCAGTGCAGAGACTCTGGAACTGCGATATGGATTTGTCGTCCGTATGCTTTGTTACGTGGCGGTCTTTAAATATTGCGCCTATTGTGTTTTTCATCCAGTGACTTATGTGTGAAATCTGAAAAAACTTTGTGAGAAAAGTCATAAGCACGCCGACGAACGAAAGCAGTATAAGCGCGGGCCAGCCCCATACTACGCCGTTGACCGCGTCGTTTACTTTTTCAACTAAACCTAAGAAATACTCCATTGCAAAAATCCTTTCTTATTAGTAAATACAAATTGATTATACAGATTAGAAGAGTTATCGGTTGTTCAGTAATCATACTTTAAGATTTATTCGATGAAGAGCATAATCTGTATAAATTGTAAAAATATAAACAATTATATCATATAAGGGAGAAAAGCACAAGTGTTTTGTGTCGCTGCACAAATATATAGAAATACTTATTTTTAATTTGCTGATTGTATTGACAAGAGAAAATACAGTGTGTATACTGCTATTGTAATTATTTAAAAATAAACTTTGATGTGAACGGGGGCGAAAGAATGGCGCATGAGAAAGACGGCAAAAGCATGTATTATGTTATGAGCTATACGACTGCGGGCGCGGAATATTATGCGTCGTACAGCGACGTCGGCGAGCCGATTATAGGCAACAGTCTGCATATTGCCGTTTCGTCGGACGGCGGGGAAACATATGAGCCGCTTAATTTTAATATTGGCGTGCTTTATGCAGAGGCTGACTATTCTGATGCCGCGGCAGACCCGCTTTATGGTGATGCAAAAATGTTCAGAAGCCCTTATTTGTTCAGAACAGCGGACGGAGCTTTTGGTGTGATAACAGCCAGAGCAGACGCTGTTTCTGATAAAGATACAACTGACGGAATGGTTATGATATACATGTCGGAAGACTTGAAAAGTTATCGTTTTATAGGATTTCTGAATCTTGACACTTCGGCAGTATATGAGCCGGTGTGCGTAGTTGAAAATGGAGAGTATGCGATTTCATGGGCTAATTCTGCGGGCGGCTCAAGAAAGCGGACGGTTACAAAGGATTTAAGAATTATAGGAAATGTTGAAGCGTCTGCTGAAACATATTCAAAGTACGACGGTATAGCAGACTTTGCCGAGACTGTAACAAATGTGATTGAAATCTCCAAATCAGAATACGATATGCTGAAACAAAAATTAAATCCTCCTGTTATGACTGGGATAAAAGAAATTCAAGACATAAGCGTGATGGTTGGAGATAGGGTTGATTTTCCGGAAAAAGCCGCGGCGCTATACAGCGACGGCTCGGAGCGGAATGTTCCAGTTCGATGGGACGCTTCGGAGATTGACACGATGCATGCGAGGGTATATACAATATATGGGGAGCTTGCAGAAAAAGAGTTTCCGTCAGATTTTATACCAGACAGGGCAGACCCTTGTATTTTGAAATACGATGATAGATATTATTTTACGGCGACGCGCGACCGAGGCGGACAAAATGTGCTGAATATACGGGAAGCGGAGACTATACACGCTCTTGCCGAGGCTGAGGAGCGCATGCTTTACGAAAACAGAAAAGGGCTTGTGTGGGCTCCCGAAATACATAATATAGACGGAAGACTGACAATATTTTTTGCAGACGGGGAGAGGGACTGGAGCACAGTCCAGTGCAGTGTGATGAGGCTTAAACAGGACGGAAACCCTATGCGCGCCGAGGATTGGACGAAGCCTGTGAGAATTAAGCGGTCGGACGGAAAAGGAAATATAACAGAGGATGGTATATCGCTTGATATGACATGCTTTAAGTGGGAGAATAAATGGTATCTTGCGTGGTCGCAGCGAAAAATAAACGGCGGAAATAAAAATATACACGGAAGCGCGGATATTTATATTGCGGAATATAATCCCCGACAACCGGAAAGGCTGGCAGGAGATATGCATGTTATAGCGCGTCCGCTGTTCGGCTGGGAACGCTCGCATACGGCGGTTGACGAGGGCCCGTTTACGCTTATACATGGCGGCAGACTGTATATGACAACAGCGGTAAACGGTACGGATTATTCATATGGAATTAAGCTTATGACGCTTAAGAAAAACGGTTGTCCGCTGAATGCGGACGACTGGGAAACGCAGGGCTTTCCGATGCTTGCTTCGGCTATGAACACAGGCGAGCCCGGACCGGGACATTCAAGTTTTGTACGCGATGAAAACGGGGATATATTTCTTGCGTATCACTGGGGTAATGAAGGCGCGGGCAGAACGACTTCTATTAAAAAAGTTCATTTCAGTTCAAAGGATGCCCCGATATTAAATATTCCAAGAGGAACTGATTTGATAGGGAAAGTGAAGTTAAAGGTGACGGTGAGTGAATAAGAGAGGAGAAAGAGTATGCAGGCGTATTTATTTGTGCATTTTATCGGCAGAGAAAGGAATGAAAACGAGGAGCAGATATATTTTTCAGTATCGGCGGACGGAAGGAATTGGACAACGCTGAATAATAAAAAGCCGGCGCTGAAAAGCGGACTTGGAGAGTGCGGCGTTCGCGACCCGCATATAATACGCGGAGAAAACGGCAGGTTTTATATTATGGCTACTGATTTATCAATATATCACCGCGGAGGTTCGTGGGCAGGCTGTACGAGC
>CATJNN010000264.1 GCA_949742185.1 uncultured Clostridia bacterium
ATGTAGTTTTTAAGCCTGAATACGATGTGCGTAATGATAATGATAGTTTTCCTGAAACTGTGTTTGTAAGCGGAAACTATGATAATGATTTAAAATATATAAAAAAAAGATTTGATTATCCTAAAAATTCTGATATTGTAATTCGTGAAATTGTTTTAGGAAAAAAAGAACGTGTATTTTTGCTGATGATTGACGGAATGGTTGATAATCAGCTTATTGATATTGGAATTATAAAGCCTATGCTTGAGTTTCCTGAGCTTTTAGAAATAGATATTAAAAATATAGCTGATACTCTTGAATATAAAATTTTATCGCATAGTCAGGTTATGCGTACTAAGAAAATGCAGGATGTAATAGACGGCGTTAATTTTGGTACTGTAGGAATTTTTATGGAGGGAAGCTGCGAGGCTTTTTCTCTTGATGTTCGTAACTGGGGACACAGAAGCATTGATAAGCCTGAAAATGAACAGTCAATTTACGGACCGCAGGAAGCTTTTGCTGAGATGCTGAGGAATAATACGGCGCTTATCAGAAAATCTTTAAAAACTGAAAAACTTATATGTGAAGAAATTGAAGTAGGAACTGTAAGCAAAACTAAAGGCGTGCTTATGTATATTTCGGATATTGCAAATAATGAGCTTGTAGACGAGGTACGTCGTCGTATTAAAAGCATAAGTATGGAATATGTAATTTCTATTGAAGAGGTTTCACTCTTTATTGAAGAGAATGCTTTTATGCTTACGAATCAGATTTTGTCAACCGAACGTCCGGACAGGACAAGCCGTGCTTTAGCAGACGGACGCGTTGTGTTTGTGATGAATGGAAATCCTCATGCTTTAATTATGCCCACAAATGCATTTGAGCTTACACATGCTGCTCCTGACGCTTATATGCGCGTTCCATATGCGAATATGATGAGAGTTGTTCGGCTTATAGCAATGTTTTTATCTGTTTTACTTCCGGGATTGTATCTTGCAATAACGCTTTTTCATCAGGAAATGCTTCCGACAGCGCTTTTATATTCAATAAGTGCGTCACGTGAAAATGTTCCTTTTCCGAGTTTAGCGGAAATGCTTTTAATGGAGGTATCATTTGAAATGATACGGGAAGCCGGAATTAGAATGCCTGGACCCATAGGTTCTACGCTTGGTATTGTGGGTGGTCTTATTTTAGGTCAGGCGGCGGTTTCAGCAAAAATTGTAAGTCCTATTATGATTATAATTATTGCTGTTACGGGGATAGGCTCGTTTGCAACATCTGATTATACTCTTGGATGGACATATCGTATTTTGAGAATTATATTTGTTTTACTTGCTTCACTTTTAGGGTTTTATGGCATTTCAATAGGAATTTTTCTATATGCTACGTTTATTGCGTCTTGCAAGAGCTTTGGAATTCCATTTATGTCGCCTATTACTCATAAAGGAAAAAATGGTATTCTATCGTCGGTATTTGTAAGTCCTATTTTTACACGTCAGAAAAGACCGTATTTTTTGAATACTAAGAGAGTTGATAATGAACAAAAAATAAGCAGAAAATGGAAAATGAATAAACGTAAATAAATGTTTCACGTGAAACAAAGGAAAGGAAAAGATTATGAAAATCTTAATGGAAAAGCGTGAGATTACTACAATTTTAATAAATGTAATATGTATTAAAATGCTTTTAACATTTCCGAGAACAATAGTATTAAGCGCCGGAAGCGCTTCATGGATACAGATTATTTATGCTACGCTTTTAACTTTATTGATTTATTTTATAACTATGAAAGCATATGAAAAAGCTGGAAAACAATGTATACTTGATTTATCTCAGCAAATTGGAGGAAAATGGCTTAAAGCATTTGTTGGAGTAGTTCTTATATCTATTTTGGGATTTAATATGGGAATTGTAATACGCTCTTTTCCTGAATCAATCAAAGAGGTACTTTTGCAAGGAACGAATATGTCTTTAATAGTTATTGCGCTTGGTATTGCTATTGGAATAGGGGCATATATAGGCATTGAGGCTCTTGGAAGAATAAATACAATTTTTTTGCCTATTGCGTCAGTAGTGCTTGCTATATTTTTGGCTCTTTCTATACCATATTGTCATATTAATAATTTATTTCCTATTTTAGGAAAGGGAGCTGTAAATGTTTTTTTTAAAGGATTTCAGAATATAGTTCTTTTTTCTGATATTATTGTGGTTAATATACTTTTACCTTATTGCAAAAATTTTGAATCGGCTAAAAAAAGCGGATATAGCGCAATTTTATTAAGTGGTATTTTATCTCTTATTATTATGCTTATTTATACGCTTATATTTAGATATCCGTCTTCAACGCAGTTTATTATGCCAACATATCAAATAAGTAGAATTGTGCGTATTGGATTATTTTTTCAAAGACTTGAAGCATTTTTTGAATTTGTTTGGTCTATATCGCTGTACATGTATGGGTCTATATATATTTTTATTATTACACATTTATTAAAAAAGGCTTTTAATTTAAAATATCATAAACCAATAATTTTTGCAGTTACGTCCTTTATAATTGCAGTTACGTTTATACCGTCGTCTATGATAAAAGTTTTTGATTTAGCAGGATATATGGGATATGTGGTATATGTTATAGGGCTTTTTCTTCCTCTTGTTATGGCGTTATTGTATCGGATTAAATGTAAAAGACAGTTAAAATAGCTGACTTTTAAAAGGAGTTGATTGTTATATAATGAAAAAGAATAAGATTTTGGTTTTGGTTTTAATAGTAGTTTTTATGATTTCCGGTTGTTCAAGAATGACTGAACCTAATGACCTTGCGTATGTTGTGGCGTTAGGAATTGACAAATCTGATATTGAGAATTGCTATGATATTACAATACAATTTGCAAAGCCTATATCTATAAGCGGAGGTTCTGATGAAGGAGGGGGAGGAGGAAGCGGAAAAGGGATTATAGAAAACCTTACGTTCACTGCGCCTACTATTTATTCTGCAATAAATATTGCAAATCAGTTAGTTAGTAAGCGGTTTACTTTATCGCACGCTAATTTAATTGTGTTTTCAAAAGAGGTTGCTGAAGAAGGAATCCGTGATTTTATGGAGACAATAGTTCGTAATATGGAAATGAGACCTAATATTTATATGGCTGTTTCTTTATCTAAGGCGCAGGAATATTTAACTGATGTGCAGCCGCTTATTGAAAATAATCCATCAAGATATTATCAGCTTGTTTATGAAAATAATTATTCTGTTTATACGCCTAATAATGTATCACAGGAATTTTATTTTTCTCAAAATTCAATGGAAAGCGAAAATGTTTTACCTATTGCGAATATCGTGTCTGATATAGGAAAAGATGAAGGAAAATTATCACAGGGCAGCAGTGAAGGTTCTTCAGATAGCGGAAGTTCCGGAGGAGAAGGACAATCTTCTGAGGGAGGCGAACAAAGTTCAGAAAAAAACAATATTGTCACTGCTCCGAGCGCTTCTCCTTTGCCAATGGACCAATATGGATTTGAATATAATGTGAGAAATTATATTGCCGGAGATATACAAAGCAGAAGTAAAAATAAAAGTGAAACACTTGGCATGGCGATTTTTAATGATGATAAAATGGTTGGAATTATGGGTTCGGTTGAGTCACAGTTATATAATTTAATGAAAGGCTCATTTTATTCTATGTATGCGTCTTTTGAAAATTTATATGAGGATAAAAAGTCTTCTACAGTTCGCATAGAACAAGCGAAAAAACCAAAAATAAAGGTTGATATTTCAGGAGATAAACCTAAAATTAAAGTTGATTTATTTTTATCGGGAGAATTTTATTCTTTACCTGCTGATTTTATTGTTGAAAAGGATATAGAAACATATGAAAATAATGTGACAATTAATACGGAAGAAGCAGCTAAAAAGTTTTTATATAAAACAAGTAAAGAATTTGAAACAGATATTATGGGATTTGGTTCATATGCAAAAAGAAATTTTTTAACATATAAAGATTTCATAGATTATAATTGGAAAGAAAAATATCCTGATTCCGAATTTGAGATTCATGTTGATTTTAAGATAAGAAGAAGCGGGCTAACCATACGCACAGGGGAGGAGTAAAATGGACAG
>CATJNN010000265.1 GCA_949742185.1 uncultured Clostridia bacterium
GTACGACTGCCGTCTCAAAGACAGCTCATTTATTATATCACCCCCCTCCCTCTATGTCAATACCTTTTTGCAAAAAATTTGCGGTTTTTTTATTTTTATCTAAAATGACTATAAATATGCAGTTAATTGTATTAAAACTTTGTAATAAAATAGTTTTAAATTAATCGTTCCAACTCGTTCAACCAAATACTTGCCGAAGCATCACTCGGCATACGCCAATCGCCTCTTGGTGACAGCGCAACTGTACCCACTTTAGGACCATCCGGAACACACGAGCGTTTAAACTGCTGACTGAAAAATCGCTTGTAAAAAGTTCGCATCCAAGACAAAATAAAATCGTCCTTATATTTATCGCCAAATGCATAACGTGCCAGCCTAAAAATCTTCTTAGGGGCAAACCCAAAACGCATCATATAATATAAGAAAAAATCATGAAGTTCGTACGGACCGACGATGCTCTCTGTCTTTTGAGAAATCTCGCCCTCTTCGGGAGGCAGCAATTCAGGGCTTACAGGCGTTGCCAAAATATCCTCCAAAACTTTACGAAGAACGTTGTTATCCGTTTTTTCAGCCTCATAATGAACAAGATAACGAATAAGCGTTTTAGGCACAGACGCGTTAACCGCATACATTGACATATGATCGCCGTTATACGTCGCCCAACCCAAAGCCAACTCTGACATATCGCCCGTGCCAATTACAAGACCGCCAAAGCGGTTGGCAATATCCATAAGCACCTGCGTTCTCTCCCGTGCCTGAGAATTTTCATATGTCACGTCAAGCGTCTTTCCGTCATGTCCTATATCCTTAAAATGCTGGCGAACCGCCGCTTCAATAGGCACCTCGTTTAACGCAACATTAAGCGAACTCGCAAAAGCAACCGCGTTATTGTATGTCCGGTCTGTTGTTCCGAAACACGGCATAGTCACGGCAATAATCCCATTCCGGTCAAGTCCAAGACTGTCAAAAGCGCGCGCCGTAACAAGCAGAGCAAGCGTGGAATCAAGCCCTCCGGAAACGCCTACCACTGCTGTTTTCGCCCCCGTATGCGCCAGCCGTTTTTTCAGCCCCATCGCCTGTATCGTCAAAATTTCTTCGCTGCGCTCACGAACCTGCCCCTCGCCGTGCGGAACAAACGGCGTTTGAGATACAAAACGCGTAAACGCGCAATCCTCTTTGGAAAGCTCAAACGGAATGACAGTATATCCTTCTGAGGATATATCAAACGTGCTTATCCGCTTTCTTTCCGCAGCAAGCTTGTCCACATCAATTTCAGTGATAATCATTCCATTTTTAAACAGCTCAGATTTAGTCAAAACTGCACCGTTTTCCACAATCATATTCTCGCCTGCAAACACCAGGTCTGTAGTGGATTCACCCTCTCCGGCATCGGCATATAAATATGCGCAGCATAACCGACCCGACTGCGAGCATACAAGACTTCTCCTATAATCGGACTTTGCAACATTTTCGTCGCTTGCCGATAAATTCAAAATTACTGTCGCTCCCGCCATCGCATGAGATGAAGACGGAGGATTAGCAACCCACAAATCCTCGCATATCTCACAGGCAAAAATAAAATTCCTTATATTCGACTTAAACAAAATCCTCATACCAAACGGAACCTTCTCCCCGCAGTAATCCATCATGCAAGTCTGGAATTTTCCGGAAGCAAAATGTCGCGCCTCATAAAACTCAGAATAATTAGGAATGTTATGTTTTGGCACAATACCGATTATGCGCCCCCTATGCATTACAATCGCACAATTATAAAGCTTTTGTTCAAACATAACAGGCGCGCCTATCACACACACCATATCAATCTTATCTGTCTCATCCGCTATTCGAAGCACAGCGTTTTCCGCACTGCGCAAAAGTATATCCTGCGAAAACAAATCTCCGCAGGTATATCCGCTCACGCACAACTCCGGAAAAACCGCAAGCTTAACGCCGCGCTCATTCGCCTCTTTTATGTTTCTTATAATATTATCCGCATTATATTCGCAGTCTGCAACTCGTATATCCGGCGTAACGCAACACACTTTTATAAAACCATCTTTCATGTTTTTCTCCTAATCTGTTAACCAATTCCCGTGACTGTCAAATTTCACTGAACCTGAAAGTATCATTATTCCGTCAACAAAACCCCATATAGCTCCTCCAATTCCACATGTGAAAAATGACACCGCAATCTGAAGCACGCCAATCCCTGCAAAGCCCAGATAAAAACGCCCTAT
The DNA here is from genome assembly GCA_949742185.1 of uncultured Clostridia bacterium. Taxonomy (GTDB): domain Bacteria; phylum Bacillota; class Clostridia; order UBA1381; family UBA1381; genus CATJNN01. The sequence goes on from CATJNN010000265.1 coordinate 2,238, forward strand.
CCCTAAAAAACCAACAAATAATTGAAGCAAGCCTGCAACAAGCCGCGACTTGTCGCTTTTCGGGGGCGTACTGTATGTATACTGCACACCTGTATATTGATTATTATTCGCATTTTCTGCCTGTTCCATACCGCAGTACGGACATTTCTGCTCATCGCCTATATTCGCGCCGCATTTTCTGCAAAACATTTATATGTCCCCCTTAATCTTTTTCCAATATTCCATCGCTGAACGTTCCGCTTTGTTATCCCCATACTCATAATATTTTTCATTCTTGATGTTATCTGGAAGATACTGCTGTCTAACATAATGATTCGGATAATTATGCGGATACAAATAATGTTGTCCGATAATTTCGTTCCCCACTCCGTCATAGTGCTTATTTTGAAGCTGACGCGGGATTGAGCCCGTATCACGCCGCTCCAAATCTGCTAAAGCCGCGTCAATCGCATTGATGGCTGAATTAGACTTCGGCGCGGTTGCGAGCAAAAGCGCCGCCTCGGCAAGAGGAATACGCGCCTCAGGAAAACCCAGCTGCAGTGCGCTGTCCACACATGACTTGACAACCGTAATAGCCTGCGGATAACCTAAGCCTATACCCCCCGCCGCCATTACAAGCAAACGCCGGCAAATGCTCTGCAAATCATCCGCCGCAATAAGCCTCGCAAGATAATGCACAGCCGCGTTCGGGTCGCTGCCGCGGACTGACTTCTGAAACGCGCTTAAAATGTCATAATGACTATCTCCGTCTTTATCATATTTCAAAACCTTTTTTTGCGTCGCTTGCTCCGCCGTATCTGTAGTTAGCCGCAATATATTATTATCTCCGACACGCGCGGACAGCAAGCAAGCCTCCAGCACATTTAACGCCTTACGCACGTCGCCGCCCGAGGTCTGCGCAATATGATAAAGCGCGTCCCTTTCAATCTCCAGCGTATATGCGGCATAGTCGCTTTCCTCAAGCGCTTTAACCGCACGCTCTAACGCGGACATAACATCGTCTGCAGTCAGAGGCTTAAACTCAAAAACTATACTGCGCGAAAGCACCGCATTATAAATATAAAAATACGGATTTTCCGTAGTGCTTGCAATCACCGTTATTTTTCCGTTCTCCATAAACTCAAGAAGCGACTGCTGTTGTTTTTTATTAAAATGCTGTATCTCGTCAAGATATAAAAGTACGCCGTCCGGCGCAATAAAGCTGTCAAGCGAAGCAATAATCTCCTTAATATCCGACACCGACGCGGTTGTCGCGTTCAGCCGATACAGCTTTTTTCCCGTTTGCGCGGCTATAATGTTTGCTACAGTAGTTTTACCAACTCCGCTCGGACCATAAAAAATCATATTCGGCGTTTCACCGTTTTTTATAATATTTAAAAGAATTTTTCCTTCGCCAAGTAAATGCTCCTGCCCCACAACATCGTCAATGCAAACCGGACGAATACGGTCTGCAAGCGGTTTATCCATTGTTCTCTCCTTCTCCAGACAAAAGACGCTCTTTCAGTTCGCATATTTGTTCTTCGCTTACCGTCGTCATAGCCGAACGGACACAGCCGTCAACCTTATCAAGATATTCAAGTGCTCTTTTTGTATCGCCAAGCGCTTCCGCAATCAGCGCGCTGTGATAATATGCTTCAACAAACGACGGATTTTTTTCCATAAGCTCGTCTGCATATTCCTTTGCAGCCTTATAATCACCAAGCTTATAGCAAACAATCGCCATATTATCAACAATATCTCTGTCGTCGCTGTTATATTCATACGCTTCCTCGCAAAACGCGCGGACCTCGTCAAGCGGCGCGCCGCTTATAAGCTTAAAATAGCCGAGCATACCATACATAGATGAATTTTTATAGCTTTTAAATAATTCCTCTGCGTCCTCCAAAGCCTCTTCCAGTCTGCCTGTCCTGTAATATACCATACATCGGTATTCCTCAGCAAGAGCGCGCTGCTCCGGTTTTAAAGCCTTTAACGCCAAAATTGAGTTCAGCACATTTTCCGCCTCCTCAAATTTTCCGCAGCGCATTAGAACAAACGCATAGGTTGTGCGTATCATAAGCTTTGCCCTGCCCGTGTCACAGGCCTTTTTATATTTCGCAAGCGCTCCCTCATAATCTCCGTCCTGATATGCGCGGTTTCCCGCAGACGCATAAAACGAGGGTATATTGCTGTAAATCATATATATGACCGCAAGCGCGATTACAATCGCCGCCAGCCATGGTTTAACAAAAAAACAAATAACAACCGCCGCAATTCCTACTATATACTTAAACATATGAACCTCCTGATTTTAATAAAGGACGCCTCATGGCGCCCCTTAATTTTTTAAAATTCCGCCGTGCCGACTGTACGCGGGAACGGAAGCACATCGCGAATATTCTGCATACCCGTCACATACATAACGGCGCGCTCGAATCCGAGCCCAAATCCGGCATGTTTATTCGTGCCATATTTGCGCAAATCCAAATAGAAACTGTAGTCCTCCTCAGACAAGCCCATCTCATGCATGCGTTCTACAAGCACATCATAATCTTCTTCGCGCTGACTGCCCCCGATAATCTCGCCAACTCCAGGCACAAGCAAATCCATAGCGGCAACCGTCTTTTTATCATCGTTAAGCTTCATATAAAAAGCCTTTATATCTTTAGGATAATCAGTAACAAAAACAGGACGCTTGAAAATCTCCTCTGTAAGGTAACGCTCGTGCTCAGTCTGCAAATCGCATCCCCAGCTAACAGGATATTCAAATTTATCCTTATGCTTTTCAAGTATTTCAATCGCCTCGGTGTATGTCACATGCGCAAACTCGCTGTCAACAACATGATGAAGCCGCTCTAAAAGCCCTTTGTCAACAAACTGATTGAAAAACGCCATTTCTTCGGGAGCGTTCTCAAGACAATAATTTATGATATATTTGAGCATATCTTCCGCAAGCTCCATATCATCCTTTAAATCAGCAAACGCAATTTCCGGCTCAATCATCCAGAATTCCGCGGCATGGCGGGTTGTGTTTGAATTTTCCGCGCGGAAAGTCGGTCCGAACGTGTACACATTGCGAAACGCCATACAATAAGTCTCGACATTAAGCTGACCGCTGACCGTAAGGCTTGTTCTCTTTCCGAAAAAATCCTCCGAATAATCAACATTCCCGTCGTTCTTCGGCGCGTTCGCCATATCAAGCGTCGTCACCTGAAACATTTCCCCCGCGCCCTCGCAGTCACTCGCCGTTATAATCGGCGTGTGCACATACACAAAGCCGCGCTCCTGGAAAAACTGATGTATCGCATACGCAACCATAGAGCGGATGCGAAATACCGCCGCAAACGTGTTTGTGCGCGGGCGCAAATGCGCCAGCGTTCGCAGAAATTCAAAGCTGTGACGCTTTTTTTGCAGCGGATAGTCCGGCGTGGACGCGCCGTCTATAATAACCTCGTCAGCCTTAATCTCAAACGGCTGCTTAGCCTCCGGAGTTAACTCAAGCGCGCCCGAAACAGTAAGCGCCGCTCCGACATTCAGCTTTGCAAGCTCTGCAAAATTAGAAAGCTTGCCGTTCTCAATTATAACCTGCACATTTTTGAAAAACGTTCCGTCGTTCAGCTCTACAAATCCAAAATCCTTTGACACTCGTATCGTCCGTACCCAGCCGGACACTGTAATCTGCTTGCCCGCAAATTCATCTGTTTCGCGAAAAAGCTTTTTCACTACGGTCTTTATCATTTATTTCCCCTCCGTCTATGCCATAAAATAATTACTTTCTCACAGCAAGTGTATATTATTCTCCTCACATTCTACAATCATATCCTCAGGCCATACCGAAGCCTGAACCTCGCCGATATGCGCTTTCTCCAAAAGGAACATACACAGTCTTGACTGACCTATTCCCCCGCCTATCGTGTATGGGAGCTCTTTGTTCATAAGCTTCCTGTGAAAATCCATATGAAGTCTTTCTTCACAACCCGAAACGCTGCACTGAGCCGCAAGCGCCTCCTCGTCAACCCGTATACCCATGCTTGAAAGCTCATAAGCTATACCCAAAAGCGGATATTCGACTATAATATCCCCGTTAAGCGACCAATCATCGTAATCGGGGGCTCTTCCGTCATGTCTCTCCCCTGATTTCAGCTTGCCGCCAATCTGCATTAAAAACAACGCCTTTTTCTCTTTTATAATCTCGTTCTCTCGTTCCTTAGGAGAAAGCTGCGGATATTTATCCTCCAGCTCCTGAGTCGTCATAAATGTAATTTCCTCCGGCAGTGGCTGAACATTTAAAGAAAACTTTTCACACACAGCTTTCTGCGTTGAACGAATCGCGCTGTAGATTGCGCATACCGTTTCTTTAAGCATATTTTCATTTCTTTGTTCTTTCGTTATTACTTTTTCCCAGTCCCACTGGTCAACATACATCGAATGCAGATTATCCGTCTCCTCGTCGCGTCGAATAGCGTTCATATCAGTATACAGCCCTTCACCCGGATTAAACTTGTATCTGCCGAGCGCCATACGCTTCCATTTTGCCAAAGAATGAACAATCTGAAGCTCTCTGCCTCCTACAGCGGGTGAATCAAAACTCACAGGTCTCTCAACTCCGTTTAAATCATCGTTAAGTCCGGACTCAGGCCGCACAAACAAAGGCGCGGACACTCTCTGCAAATTCAGCGCAGAAGAAATCTCTCTCTGAAACGTATCTTTAATAAATTTAATCGCCAGTTCGTTCTCCCTCGGAGAAAGCAACGGCTTATATCCCTGCGGAATTCTCAATGACATATCTCGTTCCTACCTTTCGTCTTTATCAACAAATTTAATACTTTCCAGCGTTTGCCTGAAATTCGTGCGCACCGCTTCAAGATATTCCTCGCGCAGCAAACGCCTCTCTTCCGTTTCCTCCGCGGTAAGTCCCTCTGACTTTGCTTTTCTGGCAAGCTCGTTAATCCGGTCTATCTTTTCTTGTTTCACCGCGCACCTCCAAATATTTCCGTAATAAAATATTAATCTATATTTTACCTCAAATAAAAAAAAATATCAAGTCTTAATTGTGTACAATCTCAATTTTTGTTCCGCAGCATACTATATTATTACAACGACGGTGAGTGGGAATAAAAAATGTTTGGTTTGTTCAGATTAAGCGACGACATAACAATCTGGATTATTGTCATCATTCTTATCGTCTGTTGCCTTTGCGACTAATCTTCCGCAAAGGAAATATGAACGGAAGGGAGGCATTTTCCATGAGCGATTGCGGATGCGGCGGATGCGGCGGATGCGGTAACTTCTTTGATTTAGACATGGTACTTTGGGTTCTCATAATCATTGTAATCGTTACTTGCATGTGCAACTAATCCCGAATAAAACAAACATACTGATATTTAAAAATCCATAAGAAATGAAAATAAATTGGGGTGTCGAACCCCAATTTATTTTTGCTGTTGTTCCACAACGCATTTAATGAAAATAAATTGGGGACGTCAAACCCCGAATTGTTTTTTGCTATTGTTCCTCAATGCATTCAATAAAAATAAATTGGGGCGGCGAACCCCGAACTATTTTACTGCTATTCATCAATGCATTTATTTAAAGCCGCGCGGACATATACTTCAGCGCGGCTTTGATGCTTTTTTTATTAATTATTTAAACTTAACTGCCGTACCGTACGCCAGCACTTCAGCCGCGCCCTGCATAACGGACGAAGAAGCATATCGCACGTTAACAATAGCGTCCGCACCCATCTTCTCAGCCTCCCCAATCATGCGGGACGTCGCAAGGTCGCGCGCCTGATTCATCATATCCGTATAAGATTTAAGCTCGCCTCCTACAAGCGTTTTAAAACTCTGCGTAATATCGCGTCCAACATTTTTAGTCTGGATAGTGCTTCCTCGTACCATGCTGAGCATTTGCAGCTCCTTGCCTGTAATATAATCAGTATTTACTAAAATCATTTTTCATATCCTTTCCTACAGCTTGATTTTTTCTTCTTCATAAAATTTTAAAAACTCCGATTTATCTTTATTATAAATTTCCTCCATTAAATATGGTAAATCCGGAGAATCATATTTTTCAAAGACATTTGGTATATATTGATACAACCTTTCCGCTATTCCTTTTGTATGTTCAATATCATTGCCATCAGTCTCAAATATCTTCATTTCCGTGAATATGAGCAGACGCACATAAAACGGTCCGCCCTTATACCCCGTCTGCGCACATATCCAGTAGATTTTATCGCGCGGAATCGCAGTTATCTTTCCCATCCCTTCTGTAATCATCAGATAAGACGGAATAAGTATTACCCGCGCGCCTTTTTTCTTTCCTTCTTCATAATTATTCATGCTGCCTTCAGCCAAAATCTTTCCTTCCGCAACCTCACGATTAATGATTTTACCCACAGCCTCTTTTGTGTCCTCATTAAACGGCAAAATCAAATTCTTGCCTTCTGTCGCCGTTCTTCCCGACAATATCAGCATAAACAGCGTCAAACCCACCATTATGACTATTACCGCAAAGAAACCGACAACTAAAATCCTCGTCCGATTATCGCTCATATCAATAGATTTTCTAAGCGCAAAATATAAAACAGTAAAAATGCACGCCTCAACCACAAACAATATTAACGCTGTTTTTCTAATGCGCTTATTGCCAAGCTGAGATTCCAGCTCCAAAAAACCTCGTTCCATAACTCCCTCCGGTCATGTTTGTCATTCAAAATAATAATTATTTACCGGTTTTATCGTCAACTACAAGCTCCTTAAGCGATGTAGCCAATCCTGCAAGTCCCTGTATCTGCGACGGAATAATAATTTTCGTGGCTTTTCCGTCAGCCATTTTCTCAAAGCTCTCCAAAGCCTTTATAGCCACAACCGCCTCAGACGGCTGCGATTCGCGTATACGTTTAATACCCTCGGCAATAGCCGTCTGCACATCCACAATAGCCTGCGCCTGACCCTCCGCCTCGCGTATTGCCGCCTCTTTCTTCGCCTCAGCGCGCAGAATTGCCGCTTCTTTCTCACCCTCGGCAATAAGAATTGACGATTTCTTCTCACCCTCGGCGCGAAGTATACTCTCCCGACGCTCGCGCTCCGCTTTCATCTGCTTTTCCATAGCGTCCTGAATCTCGCGAGGCGGTATTATATTTTTAAGCTCCACACGATTTATTTTTATTCCCCACGGGTCTGTCGCTTCATCCAAAATTGCGCGCATTTTCGTGTTTATAGTATCTCTAGACGTAAGCGTCTGGTCAAGCTCCAAATCTCCTATTATATTTCTCAAAGTAGTCGCCGTAAGGTTCTCAATAGCCATCATAGGCCGCTCAACACCGTAGGTGTAAAGCTTCGGATCAGTAATCTGATAGTACACAACCGTATCAATCTGCATAGTTACATTATCTTTCGTAATAACCGGCTGCGGTGCGAAGTCCGAAACCTGCTCTTTAAGATTAACACGACGTGAAATTCTGTCCACAAACGGGATTTTCACATGCAGTCCCACCTGCCATGTCGAATAATAAGCTCCAAATCGTTCCACAATATACGCATACGCCTGCGGAACAATTTTAATGTTCGCGATAATTACAATCGCAATCAAAACCAACAATGCCAAAACAAAATAAATCATATTTCCTCCTACTTTCTCACAATAAGCTTAACGCCCTCAATTTTCTCAATAACAACCTGCTCCTCCGGCTCAATAGTCTCGCCGTCCGCGCTTCGAACCGTCCATGCAATTCCTCCAATAACAGCCTGCCCGCTTCCGTTAATATTATCCACACGCTCGGTTATCCGAGCCGTTTTGCCGACTAATCCGTCGGCGTTCGTTCTTTCCGGCGTCTTTCTTTTCAGTTTTCGCGCCAACGGACGCGACGCAACAAGAAAAACAATCGATACCACGACGAACACAATCCACTGCACCGTAAGATTTCCTCCAGCTATATACGCAATCAGCGCTCCCACCGCGCCTCCTGCAAACCACACGGACACAAGCTGATACGTGAATATCTCCGCCGCCGCAAAAATTACTATCATAAGCAGCCAAAAAACACCCATACTTACTCCTTTCACAACCCATCTTAAAAAATGCGTCAGACAAACTATCGCTTTAAAACAAACGGCGCTGTACATTATGTTATGCGCCTCCTGAAAAATGATAAAATGCGCCGAGCATTCGTTCAAAACTCCTTTCATAACATATATACCCGCTTATACATATTTAAAACAATTTTATTCGTATAATCTGAGTATATAACCTGCAAAATCAGTATAGCACACCACTCGCATAAAATCAAGAATTTTCGACATCGTACATCATTGACAAACCCCCGTCTGCGGTGATATAATGCATGTAAAAAATACGGAGGAAAATCTATGAAAATCGGGATTATTGCCGCTCTGGATTTAGAAATCGAAAAACTGAAAAACCAGATAATCGGTATGACAAAATCAGAAACAGCAACAATGAAATTTTATGAGGGAAAAATATCAAACACTGATATTGTCGCGGCTGTGGCAGGCGTCGGCAAGGTAAACGCCGCAGCCTGCACTCAGACTATGATTTTAAAACATTCGCCGGATATAATAATAAACGTCGGCGTTGCGGGAGGACTTGCGGAAGGACTTAACGTCGGAGATATTGTCGTTGCTGAAAGCGTTGCCGAACATGATATGGATACAACAGTATGCGGCGAACCCTTAGGCTTTATTTCCGGAATCGAACTCATAAATATTCCATGCGATGAAAACATAACAAAGCTTTTATGCATATCCGCCGAAAAGCTGTCCGGAGTAAATGTAAAAAAAGGAGTCATAGCATCGGGCGACCAGTTTATACATACCGACGCGCAGCGCGCGCGCATCATTGACAACTTTCATGCCGCAGCCGCAGAAATGGAGGGCGCGTCAATCGGACATGTATGTTACATGAACGGCGTTCCGTTCGGCGTGCTCAGAGCCCTTTCAGACACGGCAGATAACAGCGCTCCCGTGTCTTTTAAGACCTTTGCCGAAAAAGCGTCGCATAATTCTATTATAATTATCATGGAATTTATCAAAATCATGGAGGAAACGCGCAAATGAAAAAAATAACAAGCTTCTGCGTAGACCATAGAAAGCTCAACTGCGGAATTTATGTATCGCGTATTGACGGCAATGTGATAACATACGATTTACGCGTAAAAAAACCTAACACCGGCGACTTAATGACGAACCTGCAGATGCACACAGCGGAGCACATGTTTGCCACCTTTGTACGCAACAGCAAAATTGCAGACAACGTCGTATATTTCGGTCCTATGGGCTGTCAGACCGGCTTCTACCTGCTTGTGACCAACGATATTTCCCGTTCTGAAGTGCTTAACACCGTCAAAGACGTTTTAAAAAACATTCTTGAATACGATGGTCCTGTGTTTGGAGCAAGCGAGATTGAATGCGGAAACTTCCGCTCGCTTGATTTAACGGCTGCAAAGCAGGTGTGCGCTGAATATGCGGCAATTCTGGAGCCAATTTCTCAAATTCCGACCTACGACGACGTGAAATAGCTTATTTTTACCGTTTACAGTAAAATAGTTGTTGACAAATCCGTGCTGTTTGACTTATAATGATGTATAAGGGCTATGGTATATTATCCATAGCATATTAATAATGCGAAACAGTAAAGGAATGAGCCAATGAAAAATGATAATAAGGAAACCGAAAATCGTTCTTTATGGCAAAAGGTGAAAGACGGTTTTTCGTCATTCTTCTTTGAACCAATACCAACTACAGGAGGTACAGATATGCCGCAGAAAACAAATCCCGAGCCTGCAAAGAAAACTCCGGCGCCCCAAACGCCGCAAAACGAAACAAGGGATATTTTCCGCAAAAAGGATGCTCCCGCTCCCATCTCGCCTATCCAACCCGCAGCAAGCGCGGCTCCGGAAAAAGCGTACATACCAAAAGATACCGTTATTGAGGGAAATATTGTAACCTCGTCGGATATGCAGATTTTAGGCATTGTTAACGGAAATGTAACGAGCGAGGGACAAATTTCACTGTCGGGAAAAATTGTCGGCAACGTTGAAGCCGGCTCTCTCACGGTTAACAGCGGAACCATATCGGGCGACATTGCGTGCACGGCAGGAGTTACTCTTACAAATCAAGCTATAATCAACGGTAAAATCGACGCTCAAAGCGTAGACTGCAACGGCGAAATCCGCGGCGACGTTAAAACCTCAAAAACTGTTATACTTCGTCCCAGCGCATTAGTCTGCGGCGACATTATCACAAAGACCATCAATATGCAGGACGGCGCAATCCTTCAGGGCAATGTGAAAATGCCGGCAGACAAGACAAGCGCTCAGATATATTTTGAGCAGGGCGCAGTTGAAAACATGTAATTTTAATGCATCGGACAAGCTGTTCCGATGCATTTTCAATAATAAGCTCGATTTTCTCTTCATTCCTTTATAACACATATAGCATCTTATTATTTATGCTCCGTTTTTATTCTCATTTTTTCAAATCCGGAGCCCTCAGGAGGAAATTATGTCATTAAAATATACTCATCTTTCAGACGAACTTCAAAAACAGATAGTATCAGACCGTAAAAATCACTGGATTAATCCGTACCGTTTTTCCGACAGGCAAATAATGCGGCGAGACCCCTCGCATGACGTTCCTAATATATGGCGTCCCGCGTTTGTGCGCGACACCGAAAAAATACTTCATCTGCCGCTTTATAACCGATACACCGACAAAACGCAGGTGTTCTCGTTTTACAAAAACGACGACATATCCCGCCGCGCACTCCATGTTCAGCTTGTATCTCGTATAGCGCGAAATATAGGAAAAGTTTTGGGACTTAACGTCGATTTAATAGAAGCAATCGCCCTTGGTCACGACATAGGACACACGCCGTTTGGTCATGCCGGCGAACGTTTTTTAAACGAGCTTCTGCACAGCGAAACCGGCAGATATTTTAATCACAACGTTCAAAGCGTCCGCGTGTTTGACAAAATGTTCCCTGTGAACATGAGTCTGCAAACGCTCGACGGCATTTTATGCCACAACGGCGAATTTGAAAAACAGGAATTTAAGCCGCGCAGTCTAAATAATTTTGATGAGTTTGACAAAACAGTCGAAGCCTGCTATACAGACGGTCAGAAAGCAATAAAACAGCTTGTGCCGTCAACTCTTGAGGGCTGCGTGGTGAGAATATGCGACATAATCGCTTATCTTGGCAAAGACAGGCAGGACGCTCAGACCGCGCAAATCATAAACGGCGTATCCGTATTTTCCGATATGGACATCGGCACTCAAAACGCCGCTATAATAAACAATCTCACAGTCGATATTATTGAAAACAGCTACGGAAAAAACTGTATCGCTCTAAGCGAAAAAGCGTTTAATCAGCTTAGTCAGGCAAAAAAAGAAAACTTTAAATATATTTATAACGATGAAAAAGTAAACGGCGAATACAACGAAATTATACGCCCCATGTTTTACGATATGTATTATAAACTGCTGGACGACGCTAAAAAACAAAACAAAAACTCCGTTATATACCGTCAGCACATTAAATTTATAAATTCGCGCACAAAATACTACAGCGGCGACCGCCCCGGATACAGCTTCTCCGACGAACCTAATCAACTTGTGGTTGACTTTATCGCAAGCATGACCGACGATTATTTTATGGATTTATATTCACACATGTTTCCGAACAGTAAATACAGTATTGAGTATAAATCATATTTTCAGGAGTGCAAAAATCAAATATATCAAAAGTGAGAGTATTCTCGCATATACAAAATGCAAAACCCTATTGGTTTTGCATTTTTATTCCTTATAAAATAACCACATAAATAAACTATGTCATTTGCTGCTGTTCCACAACGAAACTGCTCAAAAAATAAAGGTACCGCATCCGCGATACCTTTATTTTTATAAATCTATTCAAGCGTAATTCTGTGATATACCTTTTTCCCTTTACGCACAATCATGCCGTCCCCGTCAAACAAATCCGCTGTAACGACCATATTCGGGTCTGTCACCTTTTCATCGTTTACCGATAAACCGTTCTGCTGAATTAACCGTCTGCCCTCGCCTTTGGACGGAATTAACTTAACCGACACAAGCACATCCAAAAGCCCCGTTCCCACAGCGTCGGCAACTACAGAGCTTGGCATATTCTCGCTCACCGCGCCAGCTCCGAACACGGCTTCAGCCGCCGTCTGCGCTTTATCAGCCTCTTCTTCGCCGTGCACAAGCTTAGTCACCTCATAAGCAAGACGCTTTTTAGCCTTGTTCAGCTCCTGTCCCTCCCATTTTTCCATTTCACGGATTTCCTCCATCGGAACAAAAGTAACAAGCTTTAAGCAGTTGATAACATCCTCGTCCTTAACGTTAACCCAGTATTGGTAAAAATCATACGGCTTGCATTTTTCCGGATCGAGCCACAGCGCGCCCTTCGCTGTCTTACCCATTTTCGTGCCCTCGCTGGTGGTCAAAAGGGTAAACGTCATACCATACACTTGCTTTTGGTCTTTTCTGCGGCACAAATCTATACCGCCGAGAATATTCGACCACTGATCGTCGCCGCCCAGCTCGATTTTACAGCCGTATTTGCGATTCAGCATAAGAAAATCGTAGCTCTGCATCAGCATATAGTTAAATTCCAAAAACGACAACCCTTTTTCCAGTCTTGTCTTAAAGCATTCGGCAGTCAGCATTTTATTCACCGAAAAGCACGAGCCTATATCGCGCAGAAATTCAATATAATTAAGGTCGAGAAGCCAGTCGGCGTTGTTTACCATTATCGCCTTGCCGTCGCTGAAATCCACTATTTTGGAAAGCTGCTCCTTAAAACGCTCGCAGTTATGCTCTATAGTTTCGCGCGTCATCATAGAACGCATATCCGTGCGCCCCGACGGGTCGCCCACCATGCCCGTTCCGCCGCCCACAAGCGCAATCGGACGGTGTCCGTAATTCTGCATGTGCCGCATTACAACCATCTGCAAAAAATGCCCCACGTGCAGACTGTCAGCCGTTGGATCGAAGCCTATATAAAACGTGACCTTCTCTTTGCCGAGAAGCTCGCGTATTTCCTCCTCGTGCGTTGTTTGCGCTATAAGCCCGCGCTCTTTCAGCACATCAAAAACATTTTCCATTGTTTTATCCTCTCAATCTGTTGAAATTATTTTCTAATATTATAGCAGTAAATAAAGCCGCTGTCAAATATATGAATTTTGAGAGAATGGATAAATAAGATAATTATAAGAAACTAAAAACAGAAAAAATCTGCCTGTTGTTTTGAACTGCTTTTTAATCACCATTTAGAATAAACTCTCTTAACCCTACAGGCTGTATATTCTCCGTCCATACAAACACTCTCGCTGTCTTATCTTTTTCCGATTTGCCTGCGGAAACTCTTGTGTCCTCCGCTGTTTTCAGCGGCGCGCGCTTCACCGTAATCACCGCGCCGTCAACATCGTATATTGCGGAATAAACATAACAATTTTCATATACCCTCCTTGGTTTTACGCTGAACGCATATTCCGCGTCGTCGGGAGCGTCAACTCTTTCTATTAAAAACGCATCTTCCTTTGCCCCGCAGACAGTGCACGCGCCGTCCTCGTAGCTGTGCGGTACGATTACCATTTTGCTCTCGTCGTAGCCGTTTTCCGCTGTATAGCCCGTATAGCCCTCGTGTATATATATTTTGCCGACCGATTTCTTAAATACGCTTTCACTGAGCCGCACGGCAACCGGAGCCTCAAACACAAAATCAAACTCTTTACCAAGGTTATACAGCGCAAGAGCGGAAATTCTTGTCACGCTTTTCGGTATTGTTATACTTGTCACTCTGTCGGCTCTCCCAAACGCATATCCGGCTATCAGCCTTGTCCCGTCCTTTATCCGATAATCGCCGGACAGATCCCTGTCCGCCGCGATAAGACAATCATCTATATACAGGGCGTTATCAACCCAGTTTGAAACGTCGTCATACAGCGCTGTGCCGTAAAACGCGTCGTCGCCTATGCTCTGCACGCTGTCCGGTATGCTCACGCCGGTCAGTCCCGCGCCTTGGCTGAACGCACAGTCTCCTATTGCGACCGTTCCGTCCCTTACCTGGTAAAATCCCGACAAAGTATCCTTAACCTCCATAAGGCAGTTGTTCACATATAAAACGCCGTCCGGCCAGTTCGCATCGTCGTTGTAATACGCTGTGCCGTCGATTGCATACATAGCGATGGTCGTTATGCTGTCCGGAAATTTTATCTCTGACAGCTTTTCGCACTCCGCCGCCACTCCCCAGTTAATTTCCGTCACTCCGTCCGGTATTGTTAAGCTCAGCAGATTGCTGCATTCCTCAAACGCATAACCGCCTATAAAATTTACGCTGTCCGGAATGTCTATCTTTTCTATATTTTTACACTCGGCAAACGCGCTCCATTCAATATATGTCACGCTGTCGGGTATTGTATATGATGCGCCCGCCTTTTTCGGCGGATAGCGCAAAAGCTTCGTCCGCGCTTTGTCGAATAATATTCCGTTGTCCGACATAAAGCTTTCGTTGCTTTCGTCAACCTCTATCGACAAAAGATTGCCGCACCCGTAAAACACGTCGTCGCCGATACGCTCCAAGCCGCCCGCTATTTTTACGTTTGTTAAATTCGGGCAATACAAAAAAGCATCATCGCAGATTTCCGTCACGCTCTGCGGCACGCTCACGTCCGTTATGGACGCGCACCGTTTAAACGCATCCTCGCAAACCGTCGCGCCCTCGGGAATTACAATATTAGTCGTCAATTCATTATTTATATACAAATTCCAATTCCACGTATATGTCAGCATATTACTTAACCCATCAATGCTAAGCCATGCGGCTAAATCCGATATATATATCCTTGTTATTTTACAGTGGCTTGAAAACGCGCTGTTGCCAATCTTGCTCACGCTCGGCGGTATGCTTACGCTTTCAAGATTATCGCATCCGCTGAACGCCATTCTCCCAATGCCCGTTACGCCGTTTTCTATCACGATTTCGGTAATTTTCAAACGACTGTCGTACCACGGCGAAAGTCCGTATGAATAATCCGTCATGTCGCCCGTGCCGCTGATTGTAAGAACGCCGCCGTCGAGCGTCCATGACGCATTTATGCCGCAGCTGCCGCTTTCCGCCGCGTTTACCGCGGTATGCACGCCCCCAAGCAGCATACACATTACAAGAATTAACCCTAAAATTTTATTTCTCATATTCCTTCCTCCTGTAAAAATGATTGATTGTCATAAAAAAATCGTTTTGCCGGCAGCGGAAAACAGCGGTTTATTATCATATCCGCATGTCGACGCGCGGTTATGCCCATTTGTTTTCCGATAACAATTTTTTAATTCCCTTGGCTGTTTTTTTTAGATAAAAAATGCGCAGCCGTGTTGCACAGCCGCGCATTAAAAAAACGCAGCCCGCAATTGTTGCTACACAATTCAAACCATGCGATAGGTATGACAAGCGAAGCCTACGTTCTTTTACAGACGTAAACCTATCGCAATATTGTGTAGCACTTTCATAGTATCATAAACGCTGTATTTTGGCAAGTATTATTTTGGAAACAACAACCAAAACAGAATCTATGGGGAATAAAAATATATCGGAGCGATGCGCCCCGATATATTTTTTTGCCGTTTCTGTATTAATATCTTAATTTAAAATTAATCTGTAGAATAGATTAACACAGACTTTATTATTCATATATTTTCCCCATATATAAAATTGAGGCTAACACACGAAAATCCACTTTATCCCACATAATATCGTTAGCTGAACATTCGGAATAATCCTCAATCCAGCTTGCCATCTGCAATAGGCAATCGTCTACTGTAGTGTTTACCCATTGACCGCTATGCTCTTTATAATCCATAGCCAAGTCCTTTAAAAACCGGATAAAGTCATCTTTACCCTCAATTCCGCCAATCTTATCTATCATTATAAACTCTCCCTAAAAAACCTGTCTCTACCAATCGCGTTCGCCAATAGCATCTTCAGCATCTATATCAATATCAAACCATTTTAAAATATACTCCACCGTTTCGCCTATGCTCTCTCTTGCGGCAGTTTCAATCTCGCTGTCATTCTCCTCAAACTCCTCCTGCAGGTCATTAATAGCCAGCGTCATTTCGTCAAATTTACTTTGTATCTTTTCTGAATTTCTTTCTCCTGTTTCCAAAACAGCAATAACATTCTGCACCAATTCCTTTATTTTATCCACCAAAAAATCAGGGAAATACCCATCCTGATACATAGCGTCAAGCAATTTGTAATCTTTGTCAAACTTTTTCATATCCTGTCCTCAATATCAATACAAACTTTAAACAGAAACTATACTCACGCTCTTTGTAAGCCCAGCGCGCTGTCCTTTTTTGCTGTTATAAACAATAACAGCCGCGTCCGCATGTCCGCTTATTCCGCTAAGCTTCACCGCGGCTCTTTTTCCGTCTTTACATTTATCCTCAAACACTTTTTCTCCGTTCACAAAAATCTGCACGCTCTCTCCCATAACCTCACGGAAGTCCAGAGTACATCCGCCGTCCGGCACATTAAACGCCGCGCGGTACAGCGCGTATCCCGCCGACTGCTCAAACTTTTTGTCCTCGCTGCCGGGGCGCACAATCTCCCATGTGTTCATGTCGCTGTCGTCAATTTTCATGTTGGGGTTAGGACGCGTTTCCGACAGCTCCGCCTTCTCGCGCCACACGCTGACATAGCTTTCAAACACCGACGGTATATACGCGGTTTTTTCCGCCTTTTCACGAAGCTCTATTTCAATAACGCTCGGCTCAACTCCGTCAGCGCTTACCGTCACTGTCACCGTTTTTGCTCCGTCGTCCGCCCGCACAATCGCCTGAGCGTATCCATTAAATAAGCTGCGGCTGTCCGCTTTGTCCGCCTCATGCGAATTCGGGTCGCCGTTGCCCACGCCTATAACGCATCCGCCGTCCACTTCAAATGCCACGCGATTTGACGCATCGGGAACAACCGTTCCCTCGGCGTCCTCAAGCCACACATTAATTGCCGCCGCGTCCATGCAGTCCGCCCACATAAATTCCCTCGCGCATTCAGCCGCAATTCTTTTCGGCTCGCCCGCCGTACGCCTTATATCCTCGCACACTTCCCTGCCGTCCTTAAAGCCGACCATACGCGCCGTTCCGCTTTCAAACACAACGTTCCATTCCGCCATATCATATTTATCAACAACCATCCTCCCGCGCGAAACATTGTTTATAAAAAGCTCCGCCTCGTCGCAGTTTGTGTGCGCCATAACCTTGATTTTCTGCACCGCCTGCCAGTTCCAGTGCGGCAGCATATGTATCATCGGCTCGTCGGTGAAATATGCTTTATTTAAATAAAACGCGTCCTTTTTAAAGCCGCAGGTGTCCATAATTCCAAACTGCGTGCCGATAGAACCCCACTCATACGGAGTTGGCTCTCCGCGGTAATCAAACCCCGTCCATATAAACATTCCGGCTATATGCCGCCGCTCGTCAATCTGACGGAAACCGTCGCGGTGAGTGTTGCCCCAAGGCGCGGCAACGCTGTCATACGAGTCTATAATATGTTTTTCGTCGTCTGTCTCATAAACTCCGCGCGTCTGAAACGCGCTGTTGTTTTCGGAGCCTATCATAGGCATACGCGGATATTTTTTGCGAAAAGCGTCAAAATTGTAGGTGTTGTAATTGAAGCCTGTCATATCCAGCAAGTCCGCGCAGCCTCCGTCGTCAAGCATTCCGGTGTTCATAGCCCCTGCCAGCAAACGGGTGTCGTCAAGTTTTTTCACCTCGCAGGCAAGACGCGACGCTATCGCCCGTCCCACAGGCGTTCCCTGAAGCGGTTCTTCATTAAATAGTGAATACATCACAACGCACGGATGATTTCTGTCCCGCATAACCATACTTCGCACCTGAGCTATTCCGTCCGGCGACGAGTTAAAATTGCGGTTTTCGTCCACCACCAGCAAGCCGTATTTATCGCAGTAATCAAGTATTTCCTGCGAGGGATTGCCGTGTGCGCAGCGATACGCATTCGAACCCATTTCCTTTAAAAGCTTTATTCTGTATTCGTTCACCGAATCGGGCACGGCAACGCCCACTCCCGCATGATCCTGATGATTGCAGGTTCCGTATATCTGAACTCTGCGTCCGTTCAGATAAAATCCGTCGTCGGGCGTTATCTGAATACTTCTGTAGCCAAAAGTAGTTTTAACGCTGTCGGTTTTTGTGTCCCCTATATAAATATCCGTCTCGGCTATGTACAAATTAGGCTCGCTTATATCCCATAAAACAGGACTGTACACCATAATATCCGTACGCACGGCAGTCCGTCCGCCGCCATGCACAACGCCATCCGCCTCGGCATGTCCCCAGGACACGCCATCCACATTTTTTATAACAGTGCGAACCGTAAACGGCGCGTCCGTATAAGCACTGTTTTCAACAGTCACCTCAATCTCCGTGTTCCAAACGTCAGCCGTTCTCTTTTTCGGCGACACAAAAACTCCCCAATGCGCAATGTGCACAGGCTCTTTTTTATATAAACGGACATGGCGGTAAATTCCCGCTCCTTCATACCACCAGCCCTCAATCTGCTCTGCGTCCGCAAACACGCATACGGTATTTACATCATCTCCATACACTGCAACATCCGTAATATCAGCCGTAAACGACGTGTATCCGCAAAAGTTCCTTGCTATAACAGAACCGTTGCAATACACAACGGCATGCGTGCTCACGCCGCCGAATTCCAAAAGAAGCTGTTTTCCGCGGTCGCTCTCGTCAAGCCGAAACCTCTTGCAATACCAGCCCTTTCCGCGCGGCTTGTATCCCGCGGCAGGGCCGCAGCGTTCATCAAATTCTCCCTCAACCGCCCAGTCATGCGGCAGATTTACTCTCTGCCATGAGCCAAAGTCATAATCCGGACTTGCGGGACCTGTCGCTCCACCCGCCTTTGAAGCCATATAACAATATGTATGCGACGGAAACTCCGTCTTCTCCACATCTCCCTTATGAAACAGCCAGTCCCTGTCAAAATCAAAGACTTCCATATAAACGCCGCCTTTCTCCTCGCTTTTATTTTATTATATACGGATTTTACCTGCGGCGCAATAGCTTTAAACAAATTAATGAAAAGAATTTCGGGCGGTTACCCTCGAATCCTTTTTGCCCCTGTTTCCCAATACAATTAATGAAAATCCCTCGGCGCATTACATGTCTCAATATTTTTGCTGTTGCTTCGCAACGCATTTAATGAAAACCTCTCGGGACGTCGAGTCAAATTCAAACACATATATTATAATAAA
>CATJNN010000266.1 GCA_949742185.1 uncultured Clostridia bacterium
GAATATTTTTTGTCGGAAAGCCAGCGGGTAACGTTTCCCATGCCGCCGTTATACGCCGCCAAGGCAACGTCTGTGCCACCATAGTGATTTATTAAATAGTTCAGATAATAGCAGCCCATGCGAATATTTGTTTCAGGGTCTTCAATATCATCCTCGTCAAAATTTTTCATATTAAGCTTACCCGCAATCCACTGAGCGGTGTCATCGGTGATTTGCATAAGCCCGCGCGCGACTCCGGAATGCGCGTCGTGGATATAATTGCTTTCCGCCTTAATAACGCCCATAACCAAACACGGGTCAAGCTCATATTCTTTAGCGTATTTTTTAATATATCCCTCATATCTGAGCGGATACACCATTTTTTTGCCCGAGTTGGCAAGCGTAACAACAACCGCCGTTATTATAGACGCTATTATAAGTAAAAATAAAATTCTTGCCGTCTTTTTCACTTAGATTTCCTCAATTCAATCACCTTTAATATATTCTCTACATTCTTACGGAGCGCATCTGTATATTCGTTATTGAGAATTATAAAATCCGCGTTTTCTATATAAAAACTATCGTTTTTTTGAGCTGATATACGCGCTTGAGCCTGTTCCTGCGTGAGCTTGTCGCGTTCACATATACGCCGCATGCGTGTATCATGTTCCGCTATAACCGCACACATATAGTCGCACATACTGCCGATGCCGCTTTCAATAAGCACAGCTCCGTCTATCAGAGCAAGCCCGCCGCTGTATTGGTCAAGACGCTTTTTTATATAGTCCGCAATATACGGATGAGTTATATCGTTTAATTTTTTTAGTTTTTCCGGTTCAGCAAATACAATATCACCCAAAGCCCGGCGGTTAAGCGTGCCGTCGCTGTTTATTATAGCTGAGCCAAATTCTTTTTTTATTTCAGCCAAAGCCGGATTTCCTTTTTCAACTACCGCCCGCGCCGCAATATCCGCGTCAATCACATATGCTCCATATTCCGCAAACATCGAAGACACTGTTGTTTTTCCGGTTCCCGAGCCGCCCGTAACACCTAAAACTACCATTACGTCTCTCCTCTACTTAGCGTCATACCAGCTTTTGCCCACAGACATATCAACCGCAAGCGGAACGCATAAATCCATTGCATTCTCCATCTCTTCGCGCAAAAGCGCTTTAACCTGCTCAACCTCAGCAGGCGGCGTGTCAATAATAAGCTCGTCGTGCACCTGCAAAATCAGCTTCGCCGACAATCCCTCGTCGTGCAAACGCTTGTGCACACGAACCATAGCAAGCTTTATAATATCCGCGGCAGTTCCCTGTATAGGAGTATTAAGCGCAACCCGCTCGCCAAAAGCGCGCACGTTATAATTACTTGATTTAAGCTCAGGAATATGGCGTATACGATTCATCATGGTTTTAACATATCCGTCGGCTTTTGCCGTCTCTTTAATGTGTTCCATATATTCGCGTACGCCGTGATATTTTTCAAGATAACCGTCAATATAAGCCTTCGCCTCGCGCACCGGTATATCTAAATCCTGCGAAAGACTGTATTCTCCTATGCCGTATACAATCCCGAAATTGACCGCTTTTGCGCTTCTGCGCTGGTCGGCGGTAACCTCGGATATTGGTATTCCAAGCACCTGAGCCGCCGTCACAGCATGAATATCCTCGCCCGATAAAAAAGCGTTTTTCATGGTTTCATCTCCCGACATATGCGCCAGCACACGCAGCTCAATCTGCGAATAGTCGGCGTCTACCAGCACATTGTCCCCGCTGGCAACAAACATCCTGCGTATTTCCCGTCCAAGCTCTGTGCGCGTCGGAATATTCTGCATATTTGGTTCAGTGGAGCTTATTCTCCCTGTAACTGTCACAGTTTGCGTAAACACTGAATGTATTTTACCGGTTTTGGGATTTATCACAGCCGACAATCCGTCGCAGTATGTGCTTTTCAGTTTTGCAAGCTTTCTGTATTCCAAAATCACATCAATTATAGGGTGCTCGGAACGAAGCTTTTCAAGCACTTCAGCGTTTGTTGAATAGCCGGTTTTCGTCTTTTTAACCGCCCGCAGTCCAAGTTTTTCAAAAAGAATACCACCAAGCTGTTTAGTAGAATTAATATTAAATTCTTCGCCAGCAAGCTCATAAATCTCGCTCACAAGTACCTCAATGCGCTTCCCTAACATTTCAGAAAACGCTTCAAGCTGACTTCCGTCAACCTTAAAACCTTCAAACTGCATATCCGCAAGAACCGTAACAAGCGGAAGCTCTATTTTTTCATAAAGCTCGGTCTGTCCGTTTTCCTCAAGCTGTTTTTTTGTAAGTCTCATAAGCTCGGGAATACATAGCGCGCGCCGCGCGTACTCCTCTTCCACTCCGTTTTCCGCCGCATCGTCAAACAGCGTAAGCTGTTCATTTTTTCCGCCTGATAGTTCTTTGTCAGATTTCAACTGCGTACCTAAAAGGTCGTTTGCGACTTCGGCTATTTCATACGATTTGCGCTCCGGCAAAAGAAGATATACCGCGATTGCAGCGTCATACGCTATTGAACGCACACGCATGTACTGCCGCAGGCGTACGAGAGCGTCTTTTATATCATATGTTATTTTGTTGATTTTCTCATTTTCAAGAACGGGGCGTATAGCATTTATTACTTTTTCAGAAGACAAAGGATAACGCGCGTCAATATAATAAGCGTTCTTCCCGCCAAGCACAAACGTCGCAGACGCAAGCGCGTCCTCCGAGAATCTGAACATACACGCAGCCTCTTCGTTTTTTAAAGCCTCTGCGGCAAATAATGAAAGAGCCTCCTCGTCCCGTATCTGAGTGATTGACGTGCCTTCAAACACATCTACGTTCGAGACAATTTTATGTTCCTCTCCCGCAGAAAGCCCCATGGATTTTATTATACTGGAAAGACTGAGCGAATGCAGCAATGAATATAAATCGCCGCTTTCATCAGAAAAAAGAGAGTTTTCATCACACGCGCATCCGGAAAAATCAAAATCAAGCGGGACGTTTGTTTCAATGGTCGCTAAAGTTTTGCTCAAAAACGCCATATCTTTGCCGTCCCGGATTTTTTTCAGCATTGCGCCCTTTAATCCGGTCTCGTCTATGTGCTCGTATATAAATTCTATTGAAGAAAATTTACTTATAAGCGAAAGCGCAGTCTTCTCACCGATTCCCGCCACTCCGGGAATATTGTCGGACGGGTCTCCCATTAAAGCCTTAACGTCTATAAACTCTGTCGGAGTAACTCCGTATTTGTCTTTAACAGCCGCGTCGTCATATACAACCGTCTCATTTTGCCCCATACGCGTGACTGTCAAAATTACTTTTGTTTTATCGGTCGCAAGCTGCAAATCGTCCTTATCGCCGGTTGCAATCATACATTCCACACCCTCGCGCTCGCATATACGTGATACTGTGCCTATTATATCGTCCGCCTCGTAACCCTCTTCTTCAAGTATCATGACGTTCATTGCGCGGAGAATATCCTTTGAAATCGGCATTTGCACCCGCAAATCGTCGGGCATAGGTTTACGCTGAGCTTTGTAACCGTCGTACATTTTGTGCCTGAATGTGGGCGCTTTAAGGTCAAACGCCGCGCATATATAATCAGGTTTTATGTCTCCTATCAGCTTTAGCAAAATCCGCAGAAAACCGTACACAGCATTTGTCGGCGTACCGTCTTTTGACGTAAGCGTGCGTATTCCGTAGAACGCACGGTTTAATATACTGTTTGAATCTATAATAAGAAGCTTTTTCAAAATTTCTTCCCCCTATATATTTTCAATCTGCCAGTCAATAGGCTCTTTTCCCATTTCTAAAAGCAGCTCGTTCGCGCGCTTGAAATGACCGCAGCCGAAGAAACCGCGCGAAGCGGACAGCGGACTGGGATGCGCAGCCGTGAGAATTTTATGAATAGGATTTGTTATTATATCCATTTTTTCTTTTGCATTATTGCCCCAAAGCAAAAAAATTATCGGTTCGCTACGGTCGTTAAGCTTTTTAACTACCTCGGATGTAAATATCTCCCAGCCTTTGTTTCTATGCGAATTTGCCATGCCGTCGCGCACCGTTAGCGACGCGTTCAGAAGCAACACTCCCTGCCGCGCCCATTTCTCCAGATATCCGTTGTTTGGAATATATAAACCAAGCTCCTCGTGCAGCTCTTTATATATATTCACAAGCGACGGCGGAATTGCCACTCCCTTTTTTACCGAAAAAGCAAGTCCGTGCGCCTGATTTTCGCCGTGATACGGGTCTTGTCCGAAAATCACAAGCTTTGTATCCTTATAGGACGTCCATTTAAGTGCGTTAAATATATCGTACATATCAGGATGGATGATATGCGAGGAATATTCCTGCTTTAAAAATGCACGGAGCTTTAAATAATATTCTTTCTCAAATTCGTCTTTTAGTATTTCATCCCAATCGTTGCCCAAATTAACCATACTAAACTCCTCCAAAGTATATTCTTATATATTTATGAACATTTTATCATAAACACCGTATGATTGCAATTATATTTATCTATCGCGTTAGTTATTATTTTTTATAATACGCGTATATATTTTCTTTTTATGCGCCTTGACATACCGCACAAGGTTTTATATAATAGGTACAAACAAATCAAAGGAGAAATTATGATGCAAAAATTAGGCGTTAATGAGATACGCGAAAAATTCCTGAAATTCTTTGAAAGCAAGGGACAAATAGGATTTCATAAAGCGTTCACCTCCGAA
>CATJNN010000267.1 GCA_949742185.1 uncultured Clostridia bacterium
ATTTTAGATCCCGCGCTTCTTCGACCGGGGCGTTTTGACAGGCAAGTTGTTGTCG
Organism: uncultured Clostridia bacterium; assembly: GCA_949742185.1. GTDB lineage: Bacteria > Bacillota > Clostridia > UBA1381 > UBA1381 > CATJNN01. The sequence goes on from CATJNN010000267.1 coordinate 56, forward strand.
GCGCGCCTGACGTTAAAGGCCGTGAGGAAATTTTGAAAATACATTCGCGCACAAAGCCGCTCGCAGAAGATGTGGATTTAAAAAATGTTGCCAAAAGAACGGTGGGATATACCGGCGCAGATTTGGAAAACTTAATGAATGAGGCGGCAATTTTTGCGGCGAGGCGCAATGAGGCGGCTATTTCGCGCCGTGATATTGAAGACGCCGACCTTAAGGTTATGATGGGGTCGGAGAAACGTTCGCGCGTGGTTACTGAAAAGGAAAAGCGCCTTACAGCATATCATGAAGCGGGGCATGCGGTGCTTGCTCATATACTCGGCGAGCAGGTGCATCAGGTGTCGATTATTCCGCGCGGCAGAGCGGGAGGCTTCACTTTGAGCCTGCCTGCAGAGGATAAGATGTGCCGTTCTAAGAAAGAAATATTAAATAATATTGTTATGCTTCTGGGCGGACGCGTTGCAGAGGAACTGAAAATGGACGACATCAGCACAGGCGCGTCAAATGATTTGCAGAGAGCAACCTGTGCGGCGCGCGAGATGGTTGTGAAATTTGGCATGAGCGATATAATAGGTCCCGTGTCGTATGATAATGACGAGGAAGTATTTATAGGACGCGATTTCACGCACTCTAAGCAATACAGCGAGCAGACCGCGTCAAGAATTGACGAAGAGGTGAGCGAGATACTTGCTTCGCGGCATGCTAAGGCTTCACAGTTTCTGAAGCAGCATGACGGCGCGCTCGAACGCGTCGCTCAAGCGCTTTTGGAGAAGGAGACTATAAACCAAAAGGAATTTGAAGAAATTTTCAATCAGGAAAATTAGCGCGTTAAACCGCGTTGATTATAAGTATTTGCGTTTGCGAAGCAAACAGCAAAAATACGGAGGCGCTCGACGCGCCGACGGGTTTTCTTGATTTGCGTTTGTAAATCAAACGGCAAAAATGCGGAGGGGAATAAATGCCCCGAAAGATTTTTGTTCTCTGTTTTACGCAGAGATAGTAATTTTGGCGTTTTGCTTGTTCGCAGGAGAACGCTGAACTTTATATTTGCGGACAGAAAGGTTATGGTGACTAAAAATGCAGGTTACAAAAGACATGATTATTATTGATGTATTGACGAAATATCCGGATACGGCGCAATTTTTCATCAATATCGGAATGCACTGTTTGGGATGCCCGTCGGCAAGCGGCGAAAGCATTGAGCAGGCGTGCATAGTGCACGATGCGGACGCGGATAAGCTTGTTTCAGATATTAACGAGTTTATTGCTAAAGCCCGGTAAGAATAAGAAATATAAAAACAGCGATACATTTGGAGCAATGTCTGATGTATCGCTGTTTTTGTTTAGAAATGAAATATTATTTGTTTTTGTTTCTTATTTCAACGCGCCGTATTTTTCCGCTGACAGTTTTAGGAAGCTCGTCTACAAACTCAACAATACGCGGATATTTATAAGGCGCGGTTCTGTTTTTAACATAAGCTTGAATTTCTTTTTTTAGTTCCTCGGAGGGCTGCTTGGTTTTAACCAATACAATCGTAGCTTTAACAATTTTACCGCGCACCTCGTCGGGCACGCCGGTAATCGCGCATTCAAGCACAAACGGAAGCTCCATAAGCACGCTTTCAATCTCAAACGGACCAATTTTATATCCGGACGACTTTATAATATCGTCCGTCCTGCCGACGTACCAGTAATAGCCGTCCTCGTCGCACCATGCCATGTCGCATGTGTGATATAAGCCGTCGTGCCATGCGCATTTTGTAAGCTCGGGTTTTCTGTAATAGCCGACAAACATTCCGCAGGGATGTCCTTCTGTAGTGTCAAGAACAATTTCGCCCACGTCGCCATGTTTAACGGGTTTGCCGTCATTGTCTACAAGCTTTACGTTATACTGCGGGTTAGGAAGCCCCATAGCGCCAGGGCGGGGCGATGTTCCTATAAGGTTCCCGAGAACAAGAGTGGTTTCCGTTTGTCCGAAGCCCTCCATGATTTTAAGCCCGGTGAGCTTTTCCCACTGGTGATAAACCTCTGCATTAAGAGCTTCGCCGGCTGTGCAACAATATTTCAAAGAAGATAAATCATATTTTGATATATCTTCTTTGATAAACATTCTGTACATTGTGGGCGGAGCGCAGAAGGTTGTTATATTATGCTTTTTAAACATACTCAGAACCTCGTCCGCATTGAACCGGTCGAAGTCAAATGTGAAGATTGGAGCTTCACAAAGCCACTGACCATATAGTTTGCCCCACATTGCCTTGCCCCAGCCGCTGTCTGAAATTGCAAAATGCAGTCCGTCCGGGTCGACATTATGCCACCAGCGCGCTGTAACGAGATGACCAAGCGGATATGTGTGGTCGTGGAGAGCCATTTTTGGATAGCCTGTAGTGCCTGAGGTGAAATATAAAAGCATAGGGTCGGAGCATTTAATCGCGTCGCTTCCTGAAGGACGTTCAAACACGTCGCTTTCATTTGATATTTCATCATCAAAATTAAGCCAGCCGCTGCGTTTGCCGTGAACAATAACTTTTATGCTAAGATACGGATTTTCAATCGCCGCGCGTTCAGCGGCGTCCGCAACCTCGCCGTCTGCCGTGCACACAATCGCTTTCGCGCCCGAAACTTCAAAACGATAATTTATGTCTGTATATGTGAGCTGAACCGGAGCGGGAATGGCTATTGCTCCTATTTTGTGCAGAGCGAGCATACAAAACCAGAATTCATAGTGACGTTTTAGAATAAGCATGACACGGTCGCCTTTGCATACGCCAAGCCGCTTAAAAAAGTTTGCGGTTTTAGATGAATACCGCGACATGTCAGAGAATGTGAATCTGCGTATTTCGCCGTGGTTTCCGGCTTCCCACACCATGGCGGTTTTATCCGGCTGACGCGCCGCAATCGTGTCAACAACGTCAAACGCGAAGTTAAAGTTTTCCGGAATATTAAATTTAATGTCACGCAGTCTGCCGCACTCGTCGATATCCTCTGTAACGTAGTTATGATATACAAGTTTTCTGTTTCCTGCATGTGATAACGCTTTTTCGCTCATTGTATGACTCCTTTGCACATTTTGTTTTATCTATTATATACCTGATGTTTTGTTTTTTCAATATAAAAAATAATCTGTTCACAAATTGTTTTTAAAATATCTGAATATAAAAAACAGATAGATTAAAATAAAATCTATCGGTTTTTGTTCGGTACTGAAAAATATTTTTATATAAAAGAGTGATTAATACTTAAGCTAACTGATAAACGGAAATTTATTCTTTAGATTTTTTCCAATAATCAAGCTGTTGCAGTTGCTGTTTAAAATAAGTTTTTGCTTGTTCCGGCGAAAGTTTTTCATTTGACATATGTTTAACAAGAAAATCTGTCAATTCTTCAAGGCTTGTGTACGCAAATTTGCCGTCGGCATAGCACCATTTGCAGTATTCTTCATTGAAAGCGCCGTCGGGTTCTTTGCTTATAGAAGAGTCTTCAAGGGGCATGCCGCAGCATTGGCAAATCAGTTTCCGCGGAGAACCAAGCAGCGTATTAATGGAAACGTCAAATAATTTTGATAATAGCTTTAACGCTTCTATATTCGGAACAGTTTCACCTATTTCCCAGCGGGATACTGCTTGTCGGGTAACGTATATTTTGTCGGCAAGTTCATTTTGCGATAATCCGTTTTTTGTACGGAGTTCAAGTATTATGTCTTTTGTTTTCATAAATTATCACCTCACCGATATTATATCAATATTTTTTGTTATAATCAAGCAACCTGCTGTTGCTCTTTTCGCTATTAACAATTTATCATCAAGATAATTATGTCGTGTAGATTAGTTATTTTTAAGCGATATTACTTATGAAGAGTAAATATGCGTTCCAAAAAAATAAGTGCTTAGAATAGTTTTTATCCTAAACACTTTATAATTATTATTTTAAATAATACTCCATATAACGATATTTAATACCTGGGATAACTGCTGAGTTTGTTCCTTCTCGCTTTTCTCCGCTGTCGGCGGCGATGGTTGAGATAAATCAAAAGGATAATCAAAACAATTACCGGGATGAGAAAGAACGGGCTTGTGAGCACGCGTATAATTACATTTATAATTGACAGAAAGAGGTCGCGTTCAACATTATTTGCGGCAACCAAATCCGATGATGCAATTTGGCTGCCCTGATATGAATATGTTACCGTTCCCAGCACGTCGCCCTGTGCAATAGGAGCTTTTATGTTATCATTTAAAGCGACGTCTTTTGTCACCGCAGTTTTAACATCAATATCTGCCGGAAGTAACGCGCCGACGGCTTCGGGCACAGTCAAAGCAACTCGTGTTGCGCTTTTCGCCACATGAACGGGGGAATCGGCGACAACGTCGTTGACGGCTGATATGGTGAGATATTTGTAATTTGCAAACGCATAATCAAAAAGCGCGCGGGTATCCACAAATGAATATGTTTTTCCTTCTTCTGCGGGGGCTTTCAGCGTTACTGTAAGAAATTCCGTGCCATCCTTCTGAGCGGCGGCGACAAGACAGTTGCCGGCGTCTGAAGTGTGTCCTGTTTTAATACCGATTGCCGCAGGATAGTAATATTGAGTTGAGCGTATTTTGCTTATCAGATTATTTGTTGTTGAAAGATATCTGTCGGTTGTGTATTTGTTGGTGGGAGCCATGCTGTAGCGCGGAGTTGCCACAATTTCACGGAATTTCGGAATGGTCATTGCATATCGGGAGACTAATGCAAGGTCTGCGGCCGTCGTGTAGTGCTCGCCGCTATGGAACCCATGCGCGTTTACAAAGTGCGTGTCTGTTGCGCCAAGTTCTTTTGCTCGATTGTTCATCATTTGCGTGAAGCCGTCGAGACTTCCGCCTATATGAACAGCGATACAGTTTGCCGCGTCGTTAGCAGAAGCTACCATCATACAATATACAAGCTGTTCGAGCGTCATTTGCTCGCCGCGGAGAATACCAACGTTTGAGTCCTCGGAGGTTATCGGGTCGATAGCTTCGGCGGACGCTGTTATGACATCTGAAAGATTTCCTTTTTCAAGAGCCAGAATAGCGGTGAGTATTTTTGTTGTGCTTGCGGGATACAGCCGTTCATTTTCGTTTTTGGAATATAAGACGCGTCCTGTTTTGAGGTCTAAAAGAATCGCTGCTTCAGATCTCAGTTCGGGTGGATTTTTTGCTGCGGAGTCGGGTTCGGCAAAAACAACTGTATTAAAAATCAAAAACAGCGCTATAAATAAAGAAGATATTTTTTTCATTTGTTCCTCCAGAATGTATATTAATAGATTTATTATATTCAAAAATTATCAGTTTTGCAATAAAATTTAAAAAAAAGTATAGAAAAAAGAAAAAAGTATGGTATACTTATTATGGATAGATGTATCGGAGGTATGCGGAGGGGATTCGGGTGAAGAAAAAATGGAAGAACATTATGATATGCGGAGTTGTTGCCGCAACCGTGCTTACCGCCGTAACCATGCATAGAATGCACATGCTGAATGATTTTATAATCATCACAGACGTTGGCGGCTCTGAGACTCCTGCTCCGGCTCAAACTGCGGAGACGGGTTCTGAGGAGAATAAAATAAATATAAATACCGCTGCTGCGGGAGAGCTTACAGAGCTCAGAGGAATAGGAGAGGCGCTGTCAGAGCGCATAGTAGATTACAGGACGGAGCATGGTCCGTTTACGGATATTGAGGATATAATGAAAGTATCGGGGATTGGCGAAAAGAAATTTGAGGATATCCGCCGTGATATCACGGTGGGAGAGTAAAGGAGAGAGAACTGTTGAAAATTCTTGTTGTAGATGATGAAAAGCTTCTTGTGAAAGGGATTAAATATAATCTTGAGCAGGAGGGGTATATGGTTGAGACGGCTTTTGACAGCGAAGAGGCGATACGTCTGGCGCATAATAAGGATATAGACCTTATTCTTCTGGACGTTATGCTGCCCAAGATGGATGGACTCACAGTATGCCGCACGATCCGTACTTTTTCTGATGTGCCGATAATTATGCTGACCGCGAAAAGCGAGGATATTGATAAAATTCTGGGGCTTGAATACGGAGCGGACGATTATATCACAAAGCCGTTTAATATACGCGAGGTTACGGCGCGGATAAAAGCGATACTGCGACGCGTAAATCCGACTCCGCGCGCGGACGCGGGTCAGCTTCTTGTATCAGGAAGTATATCCTTGGATTATAATTTTCGACGTCTCATTATGGAGGATAGAACTATAGAACTTACAAGCAAGGAATTCGACCTGATGGAGTTGTTCTTGAAAAATCCCGGCAAGGTATATACTCGTGAAAATCTTCTTGATATAGCGTGGGGGTTTGATTATCCGGGCGACGTGCGTACTGTTGATGTGCATATACGCCGTTTGAGAGAGAAAGTCGAGCCGAATCCGGCTGAGCCGACGTATATTAAGACAAAGTGGGGAGTGGGGTATTATTATAAAAAGGATTAAAGAGTTTTTCAACTCAATACGGTGGAAATTTATTTTCATATATTTTGTGGCTATTGCAATTACTCTCACAATGATGAGTATATATATTTTAAGCATACTTAGCGAAAATCTTTATAGCCGAGAACAGGTGAAAATGTATGCAAAGGCTAATATTATAGCCGATACTCTTTCGTCATATTCTTCGCTTGACGCAGCCGAGGAGGAGGATATATCGCGGATTCTGGCCGGCACGACTGTCCGGGGAATAATAACTAATTCGGCGTATATGGTTTTGGTTGATACGGCGCAGGAATCTGATATCGAGGGAAAAGTGTTTACAAGAGATATTATAAAAACTGCTTTGAGCGGCGAGCAGGCAAATTCTCTTGACAGGGACTCGGAGACGGGAATGAACACAATGGCGGTGTGTGTACCGGTTAAGCATGGAGATACGGTTATAGGAGCTACATATCTTATGAGCTCAGTGTCCGATATTGACCTGACTATAAAGTATATACAAACAAGTCTGATGGTATTCAGCGTGCTGATAAGTATTCTTGTGGGGCTGCTGAGTCTGGGAATTTCGTATATTGTTACTGCGCCGATGGATGAATTTATAAATGCCGCCAAAGAAATTTCAAAAGGAAATTTCAGCGTGAGACTTAAAGTTAAGGGGCGCAGTGAAATGGCGCAAATGGCGGAAACGTTAAATTATATGTGCAGTGAGCTTGAAACGCTTGATGAACGGAGAAAGAAGTTTGTTTCGGACGCATCGCATGAGCTGAAAACGCCGCTTGCAACCATAAAGCTTATCTGCGACAGTCTTGTTACGCAGGAGGAGCCGGATATGCAGGTGGTTAAGGAGTTTTTGGGTGATTTGAGCGACGAGGTTGACCGCTTGACGCGCGTGATTGAGCGTCTGCTTGCTCTCACAAAGCTCGATTCGGGAAATACAACGGCTAAATTTGAAAGCGTGGATATAGTGGTAATGCTTGGGACGATTGTGCGAAAGCTTACAACTACCGCGGATGCAAAAGAGATAGTGTTTTATGCGGAGCTTGATGAAGAGAACGCCCAACCGCTAATGCTGGACTATGATAAAATGTGGGAAGCGATTTATAATATCGTTGACAACGCGATTAAATATTCGCCGGAGGGCGGATTTGTGCGTGTATCGCTTGTTTTTGAGGAGGATAAGGCGGTGGTGCGCATTGAAGACAACGGACCGGGAATACCGGAGGAAGAGAGCGAGCGTATTTTTGAACGGTTTTATCGTTTGGACGATTCACGCGCACGTGATACCGGCGGGACCGGACTCGGACTGGCAATCGCAAGAGAGGCTGTGATAATGCATGGAGGCGCGATTTTTGTGGAAGGCAGCGAGGGGATAGGAAGCATTTTCACGATTGAACTGCCGTATGTGCATGATTAATGTTTTATACGAAGAATTACAGAATTAAAAATAATTTAATCATACGGTCATAAAACCGGTATTATGGATAGGGGGCAGTATGAAAAAGAAAGTTATAGGGTTTTTGGTACTTGCTGCAATATTATTGATTGCTGCTGCGATTGTGATTATTGTTAATTTAAAGCTTGACAGTGAAAAAAGCAAGACTAAAATGAATCTTTATTTTTTCAGCGAACAAAAAACGGCTATTGTTCCTGAGGAGCGGGAAATTGAGTATGATGAGGAAAGCGAACTTATTAGAATATTGGTAAAAGAGCTTGTGGATGGACCTACAGATAAACGACTTCAACGTGTCGTTTCTCAGAAAACACGGCTTTTGCGTTTAGATAATTCATCGCCGGATATAAAGCTTGATTTTTCAGAGGAATATCTGTCAGGAGACGCCGCGCAGGATGTGCTTGCGGCATATGCCGTGGTTAAAACGTTGTGCGGAATTAATCATGTGCATAGTGTGAAGATTACTGTGCGTGGACAGGATATTTTGTCTTCCGACGGTACGGCTATAGACGCGCTTTCAGACAGCGATATTAATATTGCGTCTGAGAATACGGAGGCGTTGTCGCGGGAAGTGATTTTATATTTTTCAACAAAGGATTTTACTTCACTTGTCAAAGAAGTTCATACAGTGAAAATAAGCGATAAACAGCCGGTTGAGCAGTATATTGTCGGCGAGCTTATAGCGGGACCGGTTAATAAGGACTTTCAGCCGGTGCTTTCGCAGGATACGCCGCTTATTTCAGCAGAAACGCGCGACGGAGTGTGTTATGTGAATTTTAAGCAGGGATTTGTTGACAGAAATACAGGGTCGGCGCAGAAAGAACGCATTGCAATTTATTCGATTGTTAATTCGCTTACGGAATTGGATAATGTACAGCAGGTACAGTTTTTAATTGACGGTAAAAAGGTTGATAAGTTTGGAAATATGTCGATTAGTGAACTTTTTGCTAAGAATGCGACTATTGTGGCGCATAAATAGAAAGAGCGCTAATGATTGTGCCTATTGAGCCGATATTATAAAATGCGGGAATATTATTAAATCCCGCATTTTTATGGTATAAAATACGTATTTTGGTATATATTATATAAGCAGGCAACAAATGAAACTTAAATTTACAGAAATTATTAATAAAAAGCTTGACATTGTATGCATCTTATGATATAGTATATTTCAGTCAGTTATATCGCGCGGTAGAGCAGTTGGTAGCTCGTCGGGCTCATAACCCGAAGGTCGTTGGTTCAAGTCCAGCCCGCGCAACCATACCGAATGTCCTTATTGGACTTGAACCAATAAGGACATTCTTTTTTTGTTCTCAAACGGCAAGTGCTGAATACTGAACATCTACACCTTGCCTTGTATGTACTGATACGTTATTTTCAGGCAATTTATTTAAATCAGGTATTTCAATAGCTCCAATACAGATTAATGAATTTTAAGCCGCTGAACCTTTTTACCGTCTATTTTTTCAGCCTGATATACTTCTATCTTGTCAATCAGTTCATTTAACATTCTCGGTGTCAGTTTCCTTGCCCTTGTATATTTACGAACAGAAGATAAAAACATATCGCTTGTAACAGCTTTACAGAAAACGCCATCGTACAAAGAAAAGTATAATAGAGATGTTTGATTGTGATAAACAGGTTCTGTTACAATTACCGGAGAAAGATTTTGAAGCAGCCACCTGTATTGTATGTAAGGCAGATAGGGAAGGATGGGTACGATTTAACGGACAGCGTATATATTATCTCGAACCGAAATATGCTAATAAGAAAGTGCAAGTCAAATTGACATATAACAAGGTTGTTTTATACGATAAAGAACTAAATAAGATTGCGGAATTTGACAGGTTGTATGGTGATAAAAATTACACGGCAATTCACTGGGAACAGTGGTAGCCTACTTTGTCAAGAAGACCCAACAGTCTGTTTCATCCATCATTTTCGGATATGTTTACCGAGAGGTTAAAACACTTTCTC
>CATJNN010000268.1 GCA_949742185.1 uncultured Clostridia bacterium
GAACGGTTATCGGGAGAAAAACAGAACTCATTAAGTCGTGAAGCGATTTTATCAAAGTATAAGAATACTGAAAAGCTGACATTTGAGCTTGTTCACGAGTTGATTGAGGGAGTGTATGTGGGGAAAGTAGACCCTGAAACGCATGAAAGAGAAATAGAAATACACTGGAATTTTTAAAGCAGAATATAAGCGCCCCACATGGAGAACCCGACGGGGGAGCGATTGGCGCTAACGGAACACTTGAAAAGGACATAAATCTTGCGATTGCCAAAAAACTTCAAGAGATATTAGAGGCAAAAGGAATTGAAGTTATAATGACGCGCATGGGAGATAGCGGATTACAGCAGAGTGCAGACGTGTCGTTGAGAGAGATGAAGAGATCGGATATGAGCACTCGTCTTTCTATAATGAAAAAAAGTAGTTCGGATTTGTTTGTAAGCATACATATGAATTATTTTGAACAAAGAAGCGTTAATGGTCTTCATATTTTTTATGCAAAAAATCACGCTGAGATTGCGCCTTTGGCGGAAAATATTCAAGCTCGGATGAGCGAGATTACAGGCGCAAAGACGCATGCTGTCAAAACGGCAGACAAGTCCCTTTTTTTAATGAAAAATCCGCCTATACCGGCAATATTGGTGGAATGCGGATTTTTGTCTAATGCAGAGGAGGAAAGAAAGCTTAATAATGACGATTATCAATCACGTATTGCATGGGCCATTGCGGATAGCGTGGAAAAATATTATATGCTCTCTGACGATGCTAAAGAGAAATAAAACTGAAAATAAAAATTGTTTGCTTTTGCTGTATTTCATGATATAATTAAAAAAATGAAAATAATTCGGAAAGTTGATTGCCGAATTATTTTTGCTGTTGTTTCACAGCACAGTTAATAAAAGCGGACAGGAGAATAGAAATGGCAAAAACTTTGGTACTTGCAGAGAAGCCGTCGGTAGGGCGCGAGCTTGCGCGTGTGCTTGGCTGTCGGAGAAATGGAAACGGCTGTCTTATAGGAGACAAATATATTGTAACATGGGCGTTGGGACATCTGGTTACGCTTGCTGACCCCGAACATTATGGAAAAGAATATCAGAAGTGGGATTTGAAAAATCTGCCCATGCTTCCCAAAAAGATGGATTTAGAGGTTATAGGACAGACTTCTAAGCAATACAAAGCGGTTAAGGCGCTTCTGCATGACAAGGAGGTATCGTCGCTCGTTATTGCTACTGACGCAGGACGCGAAGGTGAGCTGGTGGCGCGGTGGATAGTTTCAAAAGCAGGTTTTTCAAAACCCATGAAGCGTCTTTGGATTTCGTCGCAGACGGATAAGGCGATACGCGACGGCTTTGCAAATTTAAAGGATGCAAAAGAATATGATAGTCTGTATCAGGCTGCGCAGGCGCGCGCTGAAGCGGACTGGCTTGTCGGGCTTAACGTGACGCGAGCACTTACATGTAAATTCAACGCGCAGCTTTCAGCGGGACGCGTGCAGACGCCGACGCTGGCGTTGATTGTTGCTCGCGAGGAAGAAATACGAAAATTCCGTCCGAAGGAGTATTACAATATAAACGCGGATTTAGGGAAGTTTTTTGTGACATGGCACGACGCGAAAAATCAGACAGCAGTATTTGATGAAGACAAGGCGCGTGAGTTATGCAGTAAAATTACAAACGGCATATTTAAGGTGGAAAGTGTTAAGCGCACGCCGAAAAGCGTGTCTGTTCCTATGCTGTACGACCTGACCGAGCTTCAGCGCGACGCGAATAAAAAATACGGTTATTCGGCAAAGCAGACGCTTAATATTATGCAGAGCCTTTATGAGAGGCACAAGGCTTTAACATATCCCCGCACGGATTCCCGTTATCTTACAGATGATATTATCCCGACGCTTACCGATCGTCTGCGCGCTGTATCGGCGGGGGAGATGGGAGCTATGGCGAAGGATATTATAGCGAATAAAAAGCCGATTGCCAAAGCCTGCGTGAATAACGCTAAGGTGTCGGACCATCACGCGATTATCCCGACTGAGCAGAGAATAGACCTGCTTAAATTATCCAATGACGAGCGCAGAATTTATCTGCTTGTTGTTCAGCGGTTTTTGGCGTGTTTCTATCCGCCGTACCGTTATGAAAGCGTTCGCGCGGAACTTGTGTGCGACGGGGAGCGTTTTTATGCGATTGGCAGAAGGATTACAGACGGTGGATGGCGCAAAGTTTATGACGATTCATATGATGAAGAGGAGCAGGACAGCGACGTTAAGGAGCAGGCGCTTCCGGATATTACAGAGGGAGCGTCGTTTAAATGCGTTAACACACAGCTAAAAAAGGGACGTACAAGAGCGCCTGCGAGATATACGGAGGCGACGCTTTTGTCGGCTATGGAAAATCCGTCTAAGTTTATAGAAAGCAAGAAAATGAAAGAGTATATAGGCGGCGGATTAGGCACGCCTGCCACCCGCGCCGATATAATCGAAAAACTATTCTCCTCGTTTTATGTGGAACGGCACGGCAATGAAATTGTGCCGACTTCAAAAGGCGAGCAGGTTATAAAGCTTGCGCCCGAGGATTTGCGCGAGCCGCTTTTGACTGCTAAGTGGGAGCAGAGGCTTGACGCGATAAGCAAGGGAAAGGAAAACCGCGGAGAGTTTATCGGAGAAATAAAGTCGTATGCCACGGAGCTTGTCAAAGATGTTATAAGCTCGGAGGCAGCGTATGTGCATGATAACGTGACGCGCCGCCCTTGCCCCGAGTGCGGAAAGATGCTGCTTGCCGTCAACGGGAAAAAGGGGAAGATGCTTGTCTGTCAGGACAGGGAGTGCGGATATCGTGAAAATGTGAGTATGATTACAAATGCGCGTTGTCCGGTTTGTCATAAGAAAATGGAGATGTACGGAAGCGGAGATAAAAAGTCGTTCGTATGTGTTTGCGGATATCGTGAGAACGAGGAGGCTTTTATAAAACGAACAAAGGGCTCGGCAAACGCCGCGTCAAAATCGTATGCAAGAGAGTATATGCGTCGTCAGAACAGCAAGGAGGAGCAGGGAGAGAGCGCGTTTGCAAAGGCGTTGAGAGAGGCCATGGAAAAGAAAAAATAGACATAAAAAACAGCTTCTTTGGAAAGAAGCTGTTTTTTAGCGATATATGCATTATTTTATCATATTTAAAAAGTATTCATGTACGCGTATATCATCGTTCAGCTCAGGATGAAATGACGTTACGAGCTGATTTTTATATCTTGCCGCAACTATATTATCGTTTACAACCGACAGAATTTCAACACGGCTGTCTGCATTTTCAATATACGGAGCGCGTATAAATGTCATAGGTATATTTTCGATAGTCCCAAAGCGTTCTTCCGTGAAAAAGCTTCCAAGCTGACGGCCGTACGCGTTTCTGCGAGCTGTTATCGGCATTGAAGCAAAACACGCGCTGCCGCGGTTGTTTACGGCTTTTGCAAGCAGCAAAAGCCCCGCGCAGGTGCCGAATACGGGAAGCCCATTCTCTATTAGATTGTTTAAAGCATTGAAAATGTCAAGCTCGCGAAGCAGCTTGTTCATAACCGTACTTTCGCCTCCGGGGAGGATAAGTCCGTCCATATCCTGCAAGTCCGCTTTTTGTCTTATCTCGAACGACGACGCGCCCGCTTTTTCGAGCATTTGCTCATGCTCCAAAAACGCGCCTTGAAGAGCAAGCACTCCTATTTTCATTTTATTTGCCTCTTTCCGCCATTAAGAGCTGAATTTCATCTTCGTTTATGCCGACCATGGCTTCGCCCAAATCCTCGGAAAGCTCAGCGAGCATAGCTGCGTCGGTGAAGTTTGTTACAGCCTTAACAATAGCCGCGGCACGTTTTTGCGGATTGCCGGATTTGAAGATACCGGAGCCTACGAACACGCCTTCAGCGCCAAGCTGCATCATAAGAGCCGCATCTGCGGGAGTGGCTACGCCGCCTGCTGCAAAGTTTACAACAGGAAGTTTGCCATTTTCATGTACAAACTGTACCAATTCATAAGGCACCTGCAATTCTTTCGCAGCGTCAAAAAGCTCGTCGCTTCTCATTCCCTGCAGACGGCGGATTTCGCTGTTCATCATGCGCATATGACGGACAGCCTGAACAACGTCTCCTGTTCCGGGTTCGCCTTTTGTGCGTATCATAGACGCGCCTTCGTTTATGCGGCGGAGGGCTTCGCCTAAATCCTTAGCGCCGCAGACAAACGGTACTTTAAAAGCTGTTTTGTCAATATGATATTTATCGTCCGCGGGAGACAAAACCTCGCTCTCGTCAATGTAGTCAATTTCAATAGCCTGTAAAATCTGCGCTTCTGCAAAATGACCTATACGACATTTCGCCATAACAGGAATGGACACAGCCTCTTGAATTCCCTTTATCATTTTAGGGTCGCTCATTCTGGATCCGCCCCCCGCCGCGCGGATGTCGGCTGGAATACGCTCAAGC